>NZ_JDWE01000058.1:0-20989 GCF_000685765.2 Frankia sp. BMG5.23 | reverse complement strand
GTCACCCGTACCAGCAGGTCTTCCACCAGAATGGGCAGTTCCACCACCGGTTCCCCGGCCCGGGCATGCGCCCACCGGTGCGCCCGGTCGAACTCCGCCCGCGGAAANCTGGTGATCAGTACGCCGTCGCCGTCCAGGACCAGCAACGGCCACCCCCCGGTCACAGGACCACCACCGGATCATCCGGCCGGTGCAGCACCAACGCCGGCACCACCAGCCACTCCCCATACCCATGGGCACAGGCATGCCGGTCCGCGTCCCGGGGGGTGGCGAAGTAGCCGACCACCCCGTCCACGTCCCGGTCCGGCCCGTCGACCACCGCCACCACCCACACCGTGGCCGCCTCACGCCCACCCGTGCCGGCCAGGATCCGTGACCATGCCTCCGACCAGCCCGACCCCGTCCCATCCCCGACGCAGGCCTGCTCACCCATCACCGGCCCCCGCCCCGGCAGCCGGGGGAACCGGCAACGCCGCTAACCGGGCGAACCCGAACTCACCGCGACCCACCCCGGCCAGGAACACCGCCCACTCCCCGGCTTCGAACAGCAACCCCGCCCCCGCCGGGATCCGGCCGTGCCGCACCGCTACCCCCGGGGCATCCAGCAGCCCGAGCACGCCGACCGGCACCGCGGCCACCTCCACCGCCCCCAGGCCGGCCCGCGCCGTCCGCCACCAGGCCAGACGATCCCGGCCCCGCACCGGCACCTCACACTCCAACCGGGCAAAATGCTCGTCCTCCCACCGGCCCACGGCCAGGACCCCCCTCCGACGTGATCGCGACACGGTGGTCGCTGTCTTCATAGACGGGCAGTCCCCATTTGCCGATGACACAGGATCGCCAGGTCATAGGTTCTCCGGACAGTAGGAGTGATGAAAAGGCACCCCGAGGCCGGGAAACAGAGAACCGATTCCCTATCTCAACCAGCCCCGGAGGCCATGCGAAGAACCTAACGCCAACCGGCAATCGGAACGAGTCGCGTAACGCAGTAGTTCACCTGACACGCCACGTCCAACTACCACGCCCCGTGGTAGTTGGACGATCTACTGGACCTGCATGAAGTCGGCAAGCTCGCGTAGCTCCGAACTCAGCCTTCGCTTCCGGGAAAGCAGAACCGTACTCAGGACGTCCTTACCCTTGCGCTGGTGTCGCAGCCATTCCGGCGCGGTACGAAGCAGCAGCGTCAGCACACCGACCGCATCCCCGAAGTCACGAAGCGCTGCATGCGCAGCGGCCACATCGAGTAGATGACGGTTGTAGTTGTCCGACCGCCGCCGCTTCCCTGCGCCGTCGCGGACATCCTCCGCTATGCGCAGCACCCCACGCGGATCATCAGCGATGATCAGCGCCTCAGCCCGCTTCATCCGCACGACATTCGGATTGAACGTCGTGAAATACTGATGGTGCCGGCCAGTAATCCCCGACCCGGTGATCCTGGACGCGGCAACCTCGGCAAGCGACAAAAAGTCATCCGACGCATCGACTCGATTGTTCCGCACCGCCGCCGCCGAACCACGCAGCAACAACCATCCCCACGCCGACAGCTCCGCATCACTCGCCACCGACAGGCGCGGCTCCACCCGCGACGCCGTCTCGCGAGCAAGCCGCTCCGCGTCATCGAACCGCCCCTGACGCACAAACAGCCAGGACTGTGAGATAGCACCCGCCGCAGCCGTCAGCCGATCCCCGGAATCGAGAGCATCCCGCATCGCGTCACGAATCGCCGCATAGGCAAGATCGTATTGACGTACCTGAGTCAGAAACCAGCCCGCGACCTGGAAAATCTCCGCCCGCAGCCGCGCCGCCTCCCGACGATCACCCTCATTCTCCGCACCATCGACAAGCCCGTGACTTTCCTCGATCATCACCGGCAGCATCGCAGCCACAGCGCCGAAGTCGTCGGACTGGTAGACCCTGATCGCGTTTGACAGCGCATCTCGAAGCCGAGACTGCGACTCCTGTGCCGATCCACCTACCGGTGACCGCGAAACGCCGACGAGGCCGACAGCAGGCGTGAGAACCTGGCGTAGCGGCAGCAGATTCAGCTTCTCGTCTTCCGTTGCATCAGTCACTGGCCCAGGTGAACGTGCCCCGAACAGCGACGACGTCTCCGTATCCAGCGCACGGGCCAACGTGCGCAGCGTCTCGATCCGCGCGCTTCCACCCTGCTCGATCTTCCGCACCGTCGACACGCTCAACCCAGCCTCGTCGGCCAACCCCTCTTGAGAGAAGCCACGCCGCAGCCGGAGAGCCCGAAGACGAGCGCCCGGATCGTCCACCACTCCGCACCCCTCCCCGAACGTGCCCGTAATCAGGGTACGTGCACCTACAGCGCAACTCACCGACCTGCACAAACAGACCATACAAAGATCGTCGCCAATGTTCTCTTCCTTCTTTTTCAAGGGCGGCCTTCGGCCGCCGCGTGTGACCTGGCGCACGCGCCGCGCGTCGCCGTGCGTGCCGCGCCTACGGGATCGCCGCACCCGGCCGGGGTCCCGCCTCCCTCCGGTCGGCACCCCGGCCGGAGCGTCGCCCCGTGGGCGCGTCGGCCCGTCGGCGCGTCGGAGCGTCAGACCCCCCGCCAGAGGGTCCGTGACGATCGGCGGTGAGAGTGCCGCTGGTCCGCGCCGGTGCTCCAGGAGCCGCGCGACGTCCGCGAGGACGGTGCCGCTGCTGGTTGTTGGGGCTCCGCCCCAAACCCCGGCCCTCACTCTGGAGGAGGGGGAGGGGCCGCGTACGTCCGCTGATCGCCTCCGCCGCCCGGACCCCCGAGGGGCTACGCCGGAACCTCCCAGCCGGGCAAGGGACGCGCCGCACCCAGCATGGTACGGGCCGTCGGCGCCCTTGCCCGGCCGGAAGAACCCGACGTAGGGCGCAGCCGCCCGACCGACGGAGGAGATCAGCTCAGCCCGGGGTCCGTGAAAGATCAAAAACCGGGTCGGGTGGCGTTGCAGCCACCCGACCCGATCCTGATCATTTCTTAGGTGAACAGCGAGTCGACGAGAGCGCAGCCCACCGGATCGCCCGTATCCACGCCGTCACATACTGCAAGGACGCGGATCCCCGTGCGGCGCAGCATGCCCAGTACCGCCATCCGCCCCGCTTCAGTGGTGGCCAACCGGTCGTAGGCGCCGGAGTGGACGAGCCGGACGACCGCCGCCCACTCATGCAGCCTGTCAGCGGTCTGGTAGACCGTCCCACCGGCCTGCCAGGCCCGTGCCGAGCATGCCGCAGCGAACACCGCTCGCTGATCATCCCGCTCGGTCACGCTGACGTCCTGACGAACGAAGTTCAACGCCCGCGCCAGCCCCGGCATCACGCATCCTCGCCGGATGCGCGGCAAGCCGACACGCCGTCCGACGCCTCAAGCAGACCGAACCACATCGCATCAAGGACCGCGAGGCTGTTCGTACTCGTCACGACGCCGATCATCGCGGACAGGTCACGCAGCGCCGACGCCGCGGCGCGAGGTACGAGGTTCCCGGGCGGACCGGCAAGCGGACCGTCGTCCAGCTCAGCCGCCACCAATGCCAGCGCCTCACGCACCCTGACAATCAACTGATCAACGAGGTAGGCGCTCTGCCGCACCGGATCATCTGGCATAGTAAACATAGGTTCCGCTCCTGGTCTGGCAGGTTGTGGGACTCAGGCCCGGATCGGTGTTCCCGCACCGGTCGGGCCGCTTTCGTTGCTGTACCTACATCATCGCAAACTTTGTATAGGTTGTTGAAGGCCGGAAACGGCGAACGGCCGGCAACCCCAGGCGAGGTCACCGGCCGCCGCACGGTCGCGGGTCTTGCGTTACTCGCTCTTTGTGATCTCTCGCTCGTCTTCCGATCGGTTGCCGTGCCAGATGGACGCATACGTAGCCTGTACCGCCAGATCGGCCCACCAGGTAGCCGCCTCACGATCCGTGCTCATAGCGTCGACACAGACCCGCATGCCGCCCGGAAACACGAGTACCGGCCGACGGACCTGGAAACCCGGTATGACCGGCGGCATCTCGACTGCCGGAGGTTCCGCCGGATGCGCCATCAGCACCACACTAAGATCCGAACGCATGCTGTCCGGCAGCCGAGACTCACCATCTGAGATCATGGGCATAGGTCACGTTCCCTTCCAGGAGGGTGCGAGATCAAGGCCCTGGCGGAGAGGGTAGGAGCTCACCGCCAGGGCCGCCTATTGGGGCACCCCAAGAGTAGCGAGATGCTTGGGGTGCCCCAATAGGCTGTAGCCCATGGGCGAGAACGACCTGTGGACGACGGGCGATATTGGACGACGCCTCGGCATCACGGCCGAGCGTGCCCGCCAGCTTTCCCACCGCCCAGACTTCCCCGCACCGCATATCGATCAAGGTACGGTCCGTCTCTGGCAACCCGCCGACGTCGAGACATGGATCACGCAGTACCGACCGGCAGCCGCCAAGAACCAGCCGCAGCCCTAGACCCCAGCCATGCCGAGTCGTTGCACTTAAGGAAGTGATCTAGGTCACATCTTTCGGTGTACCTCGCGAAGTTAGTGCGCGCCGATGTCGAGGAACTGGGTGACGCCCATCCGGGCGAGCATCGCCACGGCACGGCGCAGGAACGCCCTGTTCTCCTGGGCGGTGATCCGCAGGTTCGGGAACGCGGCCAGCGCCCTGTCCGCGGCTTCACGGTCCGCCGGGAAGTGGGTCTTCCCGCCCAGGTAGTAGTCGTACATCCGCGCCGGGTGGGCCTGGTCGGTGTTCAGATCCACGGGCTCGACGAATCCGACGTCGCCGAGGCCGTTGACGAGGGCCTGGAGGGAGGGGCTGCCGGTCGCGTCGGGGTCGGGCGGTAGTGGGGGCATGACGTGCCGCTCCTCGTCAGCAGGGGATGGCGGCGCGGGCTGCGAATGGGGCCCGCCCGGTGCGCGGTGTGGGTGGCGGGGTCGCCGCGCCGCGGGTGCCGGCCGAGGGCTGGGTCGGGGAGACGGGCACCAGGCCGGCGGAGGACAGGGCCGGGGTGTCGTGCCAGGTATCGAGGGCTCGGAGACGGTCGGCGACGCGGCGCAGCGTCTCCTCGTCCGTCCGGAACACGACCGGCCGGGCGGGCTCCGGGTAGGCGGTGGGTACGCGGCCGGCCAGCGGCGCCTCGTGCGGGGAAGGCTCGATCACGACGGTGCCGCCAGCGATCCGCGCCCAGGCCACCGTTCCTCCGGACGGCGTGGCATAAGCCCCCCAGTTCTCGGCGAGGGCGTCGACGAGAAGCAGGCCGCGACCGTGCTCGTCGTCGGCCGTGGGCTGCTGGCGCTGGGGCTGACCGGTGGTGCCGTTGTTCCAGATTTCGATCAGGACGTGGTCGAGGGCGGCGCTGAGTCGGATCGCGATGTCATCGCCGGTTCCGGCCGTGATGGCGTTGGCGCTGAGCTCGGTGACGGCCAGGGCGGCAGCCTCGATAGTGCCGGGCGGGACCTGCCAGGCAGTCAGCACCAGCACGGCGTCCCGACGCAGGCGCGGCACCGAGGCCGCCGTCGCGGGGACACGGGCGGCGACCGGGCGCACAGCCTTCGAGGGCAGGTCACTCGGCATCGTTCTCCTTCCTCTCCATCTGGTGGTGGACCGCCCGGCCCGGGGCATCGGGGAAAGACGGTGCAGGCCCCGGGTCGGGCGGCCGTTCAAGGGCTCCGCGACCGTGCGCGGGGCGGAGGGCCTAGCGGTGGTGGTGTTCGGGGCGGCGGGCTCGCAGGATCACGGTGTTCGGGGCGGCGGACTCTTCGACGACCGTGATCTCGACGTCTGCGAACCCGGCGGCGGTGAGCAGGTCCCGCCAGCCGTCGGGCGTGTGATCGAAACGGATCACCGGCGCGGTTCCGCCGTCCGAGAGTCGCACCGTGTATCGGCTGCCGACGTCTGTGCCGGAGCCGAGCGGCGCGGAAGCCGCGAGCAGCCCACCGAGCCGGAGCGCCTGGCAGATCAGTGCGAGCAGTGGTGCGGTCGGGTAGAGGCCCAGCGCGCCGTAGGTGCTGAAGATCGTGTCCGCTTTCGCGCAGCTGGCCAGGTAGCGGGCCGCGTCGACGTGGTGGAACAGCGGCTCCGGCCAGCGGGCCCGGGCACGGAGGATCTGGCTGCGCGCCGGGTCCAGGCCCACACCGCGGGCGCCCCGTTCGACGAGGTGGGCGAGGTTGTCGCCGGCGCCGCAACCCAGCTCGATGACCCGCCGCCCGGCCACCTCGCCAAGAAGCTCGGCTCCAGGGTCCGCGTCGCCGTCGCAAGTCCGTGTCCACCGGAACCGGTGTCGCGCCGGCCGGGTGTTCAACCCATCGGCGGCGATCTTGGCTCGGCCGTGCCGGTCCCATGAGGGCACGTTCACGGCGAGGGCATAGTCACCCCCAGGAACAGCGCCGCCTCGTTCAAATGCCGCCGGACGACGCTCTCGACAAAGGGGTCCTGTGACGGGTCGTTGATCCATGTGGTCGCCTGCTCCAGGTACCAGCTGATGATCCAGAGGCGGTGCCAGCCCATCGCCCACGCCGCGGCCGGCAGCCCGGCCCGTGGGGTCGCGGCCTCGGGCGTGCCGCCGGCGCGGATGTAGGACTGGATGAGGCGTTGCAGGGCGGTCAGATCGGCGGGGCCGGTGGTTCCCTGCCAGGAGGCGAGATCGAGCAGGCCCGGGCCGACGAAGGCCCGCGCCCAGTCGAGCAGCCGCCACCCTGATAGGCCGATGTGCACGCTCGTCGGATGGAACTCCGAATGGCACAGCCCGAACGGGGGGGTCTCGGCGCCGTCAGCCAGGTCGAAGGCGACGCCGGCGAGACGTTCGAGGAGCTTGTCGAGACCGGCCGCGTCGACCCACCGGCCACGGGCACGCAGCACGTCCAAGCTCGCCCGTGCCCGACCGGGGAGAGCGGCCAGGGCGGCGCGGTCGAGGGTCGTAAGCCCTGCCGGAGGTGTCCCCGCGTGGACCGTCACGGCGGCCGCGGCTCCGTCCGCCTCCGTCGCGTCGCGCACCGGCTCGCCGAGATCCTCCAGGAGCATCCCGAGGTCATGCTCACGGCGGACCTCCGCCAGGATCCGCGGAATTGGGAGACCCTGCGCCTGCAGATGCTGCAGGACGTCGGCTTCACCGGTGAACGGCTCCCGCGCATGCTTGAAGATCGCGGTCCCGCCCCCGGGGATACTCACCCGCTCGACCGACGAGAGCACCCACGCACGGATCGAGGTCCGCGCAGGCAGGCCCGTCGCCGCCATCTCCACCATGAGAGCGGCCAGCAACGGTTCGGACTCATCCATCACCATCGACGACCCTTCACTCCGGCGAACGAGTAGACGCCGCCACCTGGGAGGCTCAGCAGGCCCGGCTGAATGCCGGGCATGGCTGGCCCTCGTTCCAACGGAGGCGCGACAGGGCGTCCTCGCGAAGAGGATGCGCACCACCTGCGAGCAATCTCGTACTCACTGGTGCCGCTTCCGTCGCATCCATGACACACTCGGCGCAAGTTCCTGCACAGGCCGCAACAGGCAGGGGCGCTGACTGCCCCCAGCGGGGGCATCGACGGCGTGGCGTGACGACGGGGAGGTGGGCGCCGTGCCTGCCGAGGGAGAGCCGGACGGCGCACTCGCCGAGCTGTCCAACCTGCTGCGCCAGCTCATCGCGAGCAAGGGGACCAACAACAGCGAGCTGTCTCGGCAGATCGGTTACCGACGTCAGCAGATCGCCGAAGCCGTCAACGGCCACAACGTCCCTTCGGAGGGCCTTGCTCAGGCGCTCGACAGGGCGTTGGACGCCGGCGGCCGGGTCACCGCCCTACGCGAGCAGGCTGATAGGGAGCGAAAGGCGCGCAGATTCGGCCTTCTCCCGCCGCGCGCCGACCCCGATCTGATCGTGGATCCCCGCGAGGTCCAGCCGGTGTTGGCGCTCGGCGACGAGGCCGACATCATGGGGTGGAACCCGCCGGCCTCATCGGTGGCCGCGGGTCGTGTCGTCATCGTCGACTCGGATCCGCCTTCGGCCACCGCTGGCGCGGCCCGGCCGGCCCGGATCGCTCCCCAGGTCGTGGCAGGGAGGAACGATCTCCATGCGGTGTACGAAGCAGGCCCGTCCGCGCTGTCCGAAGGCGGCGTGGAGATGAAGGCGCGGAAGGCCGCCGAGCACGCCTCCGAAGCCGCGGCCCGCGCTCTCCCGGACCTGAAGATCGACCAGCTAGACGAGGATCTTCGGTATCTGGCGACGAACTACGGCGCGGTCACGCTTCCCGACGCCTATCAGCAGGCGCAGGCGCTGCTGGAAGCCGCGCAGAGGTCGCTCGAACGGACGCAGGCGCCCCGCCAGCTCGCACGCCTCTACCTGCTCGCCGGGGAGGCTGCGGCGCTCTGCGGCTCCGCGTGCTTCGACCTGGCACTGTTGCGGCCCGCCGCGCAGTTCGCCCGCACCGCTGCGCTCTACGGGCAGACGATCGAGTTCGGCCCGTTGCAGGCGTTCGCTCGCGGCACCCTGGCCTACGTCGCCTACTGGCAGGGCCGCCCGGCCGAGGGCCTACGCCATGCCCTGGCCGCGGCGGAGGCGCCGGGCGTCGGCACGGTGGGACGCCGCCGGATCGCCGTCATCGCCGCCCGCGCCTGGGGGCATCTGGGCGACGCGGCCAACGCGCGGGCAGCGATGGCCGAGGCGGAAGCGCTCGACGATCCGTCGGAGCACGATGACCTGCACGACGTCGACGGCGAATTCGGCATGAGCATCGAGCGGGCGCTCATGAGCAACGCCTCGACAGCCCTTCTCCTCGGCGACGCCGTAGCCGCCGGCACCTATGCCCAGGCCGCCCTGGACCGGTACACGGACCTCCCCGGCGAGCAACGTCCACCGATGATCGTCGCGCAGGCTCAAGCCGACCTGGCGAACGCTCGCCTCGTCCAGCGCGACGCCGACGGGGCCGCCGCCGCGCTCGACGCGGTCCTGGCGCTCCCGGTCTCCTGGCGTGGCAATGGGCTGGTGCAGCGAGTGAAATCCGTCCGCCTACGGCTCCTTACGCCGGACCTCGCTCAGGCAGGGGCGCTGCGGGGCTACGGTGACGCGATCGAGGACTGGGCGGCGATGGCGCCCGCACCGGCCGACCTCAGCCGCCCTGCCGCGCCGACGGCGGAGAGCTGAGCTCTTCCCGCGGCGTCGGCAGCCGGGACGAGCGCAGCACCTCCGCCTCGGCCTCGGGGGAGATCCCGTGCTCGCGCCACCGAGGATGCTCCACCGGACGACCGCCAGCCTGCATCCACAGCCAGGTGTCGCGCACGGTCTCACGGATCGGCCGCGTCGACAGGCCCGCGGCTCGCGCCGCTGACGAGTCGACAGCCCACACACCAGCGCTCGTGCGCCACAGCGGCAGCTCCGTCCACTGCCGCACACCGGCGCTCAGGAGTAGCTCGTCGGCGACCCACTCGACGACGCCCTGCCGGCCGGTCACCTCGACGCAGGCGTCCAGGAGGTCGCCGAAGGTCTCGTCGCCCGGCGCGGTGACGTTGTAGTTACCGCTTTGCCCGGCGGCGGCCAGGTCGAGGGCGAACATCGCCAGATCGCGGACGTCGACCGGCTGAATACGGCGAGCCGGATCGCCCGGGCCCAGGATGATGCCGCCGCGGGCAGCCCGGCTGAGCCACCACGGCAGGCGTCCGACATATTCGCCCGGCCCCAGGATGACGCCCGGCCGTAAGACCACGGACCTGCGGTCCCCGAAGGTCTCACGGACCGCCTTCTCCGCGCCGGCCTTCTGCCGCCCGTAGTACCAGTCCGGGCCCGTCCAGTCCGCTGGGAGACGGCCGAAGTCGGCGTCGGCGTCGGCAGGGGCGTCCAGCAGCTCCGAGCTTTCGTCGAGCGGCTCGTTTGGCCAATCCCGGTACACGTTGACCGTCGACACGAAGACGTAGGCACCGGCCACCGGTTCGAGCAGCGTGGCCGAGGTGAGAACGTCCCGCGGCGCGATGTCCGTGGCCGACGTGTCGATAACGACATCCCAGGGGCCGCGTTTCGCGAGAGCGGCGAGGTCAGCCGGGCTCGTCCGGTCCCCGGTGACAGCGACCGCGCCCGCCGGCGCCGCGCCCGACCGGCCGCGCGTGAAGACGGTCAGCTCCCAGCCGCGCGCCAGGATCTCGCCCGCTGCCGCCCGACCGAGAAACCAGGTACCGCCGAGCAGCAGAACACGCATATCCAGATGCTGCCTGCCGGATCACGCCGTCCGCCATGCCTTTGCGTTTCCGGTGGGCCTCGTCACGCTTACCGCGCCGCCGCTGCGGCCAGGGGTGCCTGCCCCTGGCAGTTGCAGTCTTCCCAGGCGCTCGCGGGGCCGGTGTCCTGACGCGAGAGCGGTCCGCGGCTCGGCATCAGTTTGGAGTCGCTCGGGGACCTCGCCTTTGCCCACCAGCGTGCCGACGCCGTCGGCCGGTGAGCCGACCACGAGCACCCAGGAGGGGAGCGAAATGCCTCGGCGACCGCCATCCGTCCGCGCACGAGGGCTCGGCGCTGAACTCCGGGATCTGCGCGTCGCGCGCAACCTGACCAGCCGCGCCGTCGCAGAGAGACTGGGCTGGTCGGCCAGCACGCTTAGCCGGCTGGAGAACGGGCTGCGCGGAATCAGCGTCGAAGACGTCGCCTCGCTGCTCGTCGTTTACAAAGTCACAGGCCCCGGCCGTGAACGGCTCCTCGAACAGGCCCGCGAGGCTGACCGGCCCGACTGGTGGGCGTCCGGCGGGCCCGGACTGCCCCCGGGCCTCACCGCGCTGATCGGGTTCGAGTCCCAGGCGAACCGAATCACGAACGTCGAGATGCTGTTGGTCCCCGGGCTGCTCCAGACCCCGGACTACATCCGCGGGGTCATGGCCAGCGCGGGCCTTACTCCCCACGACGCAGAGGGTCGGGTCGCGGCGCGGCTCGGGCGGCAGGCCATCCTGAGCCGTTCTGATCCGCCCGTGCTACAGGTGCTGCTCGACGAGGGCGTACTACGCCGTCCCGTCGGTGGAGCGGCGGTGTTGGCCGCCCAGCTGCGCTACCTGATCGCTGTCGCGGCACGACCATCGATAACGCTGCGGGTTCTGCCCGTCGACCTCGGCGCCCATCCCGGCACGACCGGGTCGTTCGTGCTCTTCGAGTTCGACCGGGCGCGCCCCGTCGTGCATCTGGAACACCGCGGCGCGGGCACGTTCGTGGACGAGGTCGCCGACACCGCGCCGTTCGCCGCGGCGCGCGATGCTCTCGCGTCCCTGGCACTAAGCCCCGCAGCGTCGTGCGCCGTCATAGCTGACCTTGCCGAAGAGCTCGAGAGAAGGCGATGACGACATGGCGCCCCTGACCGCTGACGGCTCGCGCTTGGTGTGGGTGAAGTCGACGCACAGCGGCGACAAGACCCAATGCGTCGAGGTGGCGGCCCTTCCCGACGGCGGCCGTGCTGTCCGGGACAGCAAGGACCCTGACGGCGCTGCCCTGTTCTTCAGCGATGCTGAGTGGCGAGCGTTCGTCGCGGGCGTGCGCGACGGCGAGTTCGATCACTAGCCGTAGGCTCCCGCGACGATCTTCCACTTCTCAAGCGGATCTTCCACTGGCCGGCAACTGGAAGCCGATCGGGGTAGACGTGGGCCGCCTCGCGGCGCTCGGAGCAGGCTGACGGTGGATTCGCCGGGCATACGGAGCCCACGACGCGCGCTGCGGCGGGGGCGGTCGTGGGTCGGTGGTCGTCGAGGCGCTGGCCGACAACCGGACGGAGCCAGCCGTCGTACGCCGGCGCGTTGGTAGCGGCGAGAGTCAGGCTCATCGCGACCGGCTTCTTGTGAGGAGGACGTAACGGTGCACGAGGTTCCACTTCCACCTGCCGGCTGGCAGGCGGACCTTCTGCCGATGCTGGAGGATCTTGCCCGCCGGGATCCTCGGGTCCGGGACGTTCACGTTCACGGTTCGGCGGCCGGTCCGGCCCGAGATCTGGACTGCTGGTCTGATCTGGACCTCGTGGTGGTGACCGACGACCCGCGGCGCGTCGCTCACGGAGTCGTCGAACGCCTTCTCCGCGAGATGCCGCCGCTGTTCGCCTGCGACGAGAACGAGGCCTCGACCAAGCACGTGACGCGCCTGGTCTTCCGCGACCTACGACGGCTGGACATCACCGTCAGGACGCCCGCCAGCGACCAGCCGCAAGGCCAGACGGCCACCTCACCGCCGTCCGAGGGCGACCCTATGGAGACATTGGTCAACCGCTATCGGTTCGACGCGGTCCTGGCCGCGGTCAAGGCAGCCCGCGGAGACATGCTCATCGGTGCTCACCTCACGCTCCAGCTGGCCAGGCACGTCCTCGTCGCCGCGATGCTGCTGCGCGACCGCGACGCCGGCACCAACCACCATCGTCACGGCGACGCGAAGTGGGACACCTGGGCCCAGCGAGCCGCAGGCGTTCCGGCGCCCTACACGGTGACCGGCATCACCGTGGCCATCCGCTCGTACACCCACATGCTCGACGAGCTGGTTGGCCAGTGGGACCAAGCACTGACTGGTGGTCACGAACCACTCCTGGCCATGCTCACCCATGTCGATTGCACCGCCC
Organism: Frankia sp. BMG5.23; assembly: GCF_000685765.2. Taxonomy (NCBI): domain Bacteria; kingdom Bacillati; phylum Actinomycetota; class Actinomycetes; order Frankiales; family Frankiaceae; genus Frankia; species Frankia sp. BMG5.23. The sequence goes on along the minus strand of NZ_JDWE01000058.1, from coordinate 8,458 downwards.
GAGGCCCGGACCTCGAAATCACCGGTGCCTGATCAGGTCCTACGTCCACGATCACGCCACGCCGAGCCGACGCCAGAACTGCCACCCGAACCTGGTAAATCAGCACTGCGCCTACTGACATACAGCCAGGGAAGCCGCTGACAGCTCGACACCGATTGGAAGATCACAGGGAACCTACTGCACGTATCTGGGGCACGCGGCGAGCGTCCGAGGCTCATCGGCTAGTCGTATGGGCCCAGAAAGCGTTCGCCGTTGAAGTGGATCAGATGGGTTGAGTCCTCGGCGCACCAAACCTCGGTCTCCCAGGCGATCTGATGAAGGTATTTCTTCATCTCGCGTCGATCGGGAAAGCAGGAGACGTAGACCAGGCCGGGTGTGGCGTCCGCGAACAGCGAGGCAAGTTCTCTGTGGCGCTTGGCGTCGACCGGTCCGTGAGACGACGCGGCCTCCATCAGAACGAGCCAGTCTCGACCCGGCAGGTAGACCACCAGGTCAGGCATCTTGCCGTGCTCGTCAACAGCGACGCCGAGGGCAGCGAGCCGGTCGGCTTCAAAGTATGCCCACTTGGCGTCGGCGTCACCGACGTATAACACTTCGCCGCCGGGAGTGAACCGCGGGCAGAACTCCTCTACCATCTGCTTGATCAGAACGTTCTGCCCGCCAGGAGAGAGCGTAAAAGGCTCGCCATGCGGGAGCGTCACGGGGATGCGGTTCATCTCTCTGGCAGCCGCATACTGCGCTTTCAGCCCTGGCACAGTCGCGAGGTAGTCCGTGACGGCGTCGTCAAACTCTGGCGTGTCATACTTCTGGATCACGGCAAGCGCTTGCGGCGTGACCTGGTAGTTCCATTTCGGCGAGTTGATCGGCCGGTCTGGCTGGTCTGGGTTCTGCTGCACCAGCAGGGCAGCGGCGAACTGGTGGAGAGTGAACCGCCGGATGGTCTCACGTGTGTTGGCAGCGTAGTTCCGGCCGTACTCGTCACGCATCCAGTCCATGATGGCGCGCGTTCCGAGCATCGGGTCGGCGGCAGTTGACCACGGCTCGTCCGGGCGGAGGCGAAGTAGAGCCAGGAGAGTGAGGGCGGATCGTTCGTTGGACCGCTCCGCATCCATACCGAGAGCTTCGAGGACGCGGCTCGCCTCTTCGATCTTGTTGGTGCTCATGCGGCGGCCCCAGCTGGGCTCAACGCCTGCGCCACGATGACGTCGATATCGTCTTGCGGCGGGAGCGCCTCCGGAGCAAGGTGCCCCATGTGTCGGAGTGACCAGCTGTCGGGAAATCGCATGGCCCGGAGGTCGGTGGCGTTGACCTGGGTGTGGCCGGAGAAGGTTCGGAAGAACTTGTCGACCAGCGAGGAGTTGAGCCACATCGAGAGGCCGAAAGCGAGGTCGCGGTCGAGCCCCCCGCCCTTGATGTGAAAGACGTTGACGTGATTCTCGAACGCGACAGGGCCCGGGACGCTCTCGGGGGACCATACGGCAGCCACGATGCGGCGCCGCTCCTCCTTGGATGAGAACCGCTTCACGACGCAGTACCAGCCCTCGGGAACGAGCATGCGCTCGTCCTTCTCAGTGATCGGCGCAAACCACTGGGCCTTGCGAATGTCCCGCGGCCACGAGATGAGACCGTCGCGCACGTTGCCTGGGTAAACGAGCGGTACGCCACGGTCGACGTGGCTGTGGTGGAGGCACTCAAGTGATCGGAAGTCGACTACCCTGCCGGTAGATATGGTCACACCGAGCGATGCAAGGGTGTGTGGTAGCGACATCATCCGTTCGGCTATGGCGGTGTCCTCGTCGTTGGTGGCGATGCGGACGAACCTCTGAGGGTCGTCAGGATGCACGACGTCGGCATATGCCACTTCTCGATGCTGCGCGTCATCCTCGTGACCATCACTGGCCGACAGGAGGACGGTCTCTCGATCACCGTTCTTGGTGCCGGATATGATCACGTTCTCCTGTAGCACGCCGGTGTCCGCGAAGACGGTTGACCGGGACGCGAATACGTGCACCCGGTCGAGCGCGATCTGGTTGAGTAGATATGAGCGGAAGGTCCCGAAGTAGGGCCCATTAGCGAACGACCGCGGCGTGATCGCGACCAGCTGTCCGCCGTCGCGGAGTGCTCGCGCCGCGAGTGCGAGGAAGGCGGCGTAGAGATTCGGTGCGTCCGCTCCGGCCTCCCGGACGGCTGTGCGGGAGGCCGAGGAGGCGGCCAGCTTTGCGTAGGGGGGGTTCTGAATCACCAGGTCGAACCCGGCAAGTCGCTCATCCGCATCAAGTCCGGTCGAGGCCGCGATGAAGTCGGCCTGAACCAGCTCGACCGTCACCCGCCCATCGCCTGCGATCTTGCACGCTTCGAGGGTGTTCGAGAGCTGAGGCACCACGCCCTCGTCGCACTCGACGGCGACCACGTGAACCGCCAGGTTCGGCCGCTCAGCCAGCACCCGAGCGACGAGCGCGGCCGACAGCATCCCCGACCCTGCGCCGGGATCTAGGATCTTGATGCTGCCTTCATCGGGAAGCCGCGGCATGCTCGCGATCAGTGACGCTGCCCGAGCTGGGGTGAAGAACTGACCAAGCGTCTCCTGCGTCTTGGGGTCGAGGACCGCCAAGGCCGACACCCGATTGCGTTCCGCGAGGTCGAGGAGGTCGCTCTGCATGATGCTCATCCTGCCGTACGCGGCATGCGGGGCCACCGCGACCAGCCATGGTCACAAGATGCGCCCATGCCGTGGTCTCGAAGGCTGGACCAACACTCTCTGTCCCACGGTAGCGGAGCGGCGGCGTGAGCGACGGACGCAGAGAAGCACCGCTGACGGGCCCACGGACCGTGCGCAGGCCGCGCCGACGCGGGGCGACGGCGCTGGCGCCTGAGCCTGTCGCGGGAAGGTTCGGGCAGCCATGAACACGACCACGAACACGGACCACTGGCAGCCGCATGCCCGCGCGCTAGCCGATATCGCCACCCACCCCGGCTCCCGCTGGTACCCAGTCGTCGCCGCGGTCCCCCGCCACCACTTCGTGCCGGCATGGTGGGAACGGGACGGCGCCGGGTGGCGACTGCACCACGGCCCGCTCGCCGATGCCTACGCGGACCGGTCGCTCGTGACCCGGGTCGGGCCGGCCCACGCGGACCACAGCGGCCCGGACGCCGGGGCGCCCGTCGGCCGGCCGACGTCGTCATCGACACAGCCATCGCTGCTGCTCTCGATGTACCAGCACGCCCAGCTCGCCGACGGTCTCGACATCGCCGACGTCGGCACCGGCTCGGGCTACGGCACCGCGCTGCTCGCCACCCGCTACGGGGAGCGGCACGTGACCACGATCGACGTCGACTCCTACCTTGTCGACACAGCGGCCAGCAGGCTCGCCGCGATCGGCCTCCAGCCGGCGGCGGAGACAGTCGACGCGACGGGGCAGCTACCGGGCAGCTACGACCGGCTCGTGTCGACGGTCTCGGTCCGGTGGATCCCCCCGTCCTGGCTCGCCGCATTGCGCCCGACTGGCCGGTTCGTGACCACCATCCACGGCACCTGGATAGTCCTCACCGCCTGGAAGAACCCGGACGGGGAGGTCCGCGGCCGGGTCGCCAGAGACTGGGCCGGTTTCATGGCCACCCGTAGCGGCCCCGACTATCCGCCGCCCTGGGCCGACTTCGACGAGCTCGCAAACCGCGAAGGTGAACATGTCGGCCCCGGCCGGTACCCAGTCCTGAACGTCGCGGACGCCTGGGAGCTGTCGACCATGCTCGCGCTCGCCGCCGGCGTCGACGTCACCCACCACTACCTGCGGCCCGACCCCGACGGGCAGCACACTGCGCTGCTGGCCCATCCCGACGGGTCATGGGCCAGAGCCACCGCCGTCGGCGCCAACCGGCCGCTCGTCCACCAGGGCGGCCCGCGCAGGCTGTGGGACCTCCTCGATCGGGTCCGCGACGACTGGCTACGCCTCGGCATGGCCCCGTGGATCGGCGCGAACGCTCTGATCCTGCCCGACGGCGCGATCATCCTCGCTCGAGGCACCTGGCGCGCGACGATCCGCGCGGCAGATCCACCGGGACATGACATCTGACCCGCGGGCACCGGTCGGGCGCGGGCCGCATGCCGAGCGTTCCCGACTTGTCGGGACAAGCAGGTAGGCGCTGTCGGACCGGGCGTCTACGGTGGCGATCATCACCCATCGCGGACAAAGGGCCTTTCCTATGCGCTATCTCGACACCGCTGTCGGCGGGCCTGATCACACCGTCGAGCAGTGGCTGCTCGCCGAGCTCGACCAGGCGCAAGTCTTCGCCGCGCGGACCGGCTACCTGACCGGGCACGGCCTGAAGCTGATCGAGCCGCAACTGGCAGCGCTACTGGAGCGGGGTGGGGAGGCCCACCTGGTCACCGGTGCCCGGGAGGACCAGGTCACGGCTGGCGACCTCGCCGCCTTCACCCGGTTGTTCGAGCCGCACGGCACACGGGCGACGCTGGTACTCGTCGACGACGACCGGGCGATGATGCACGCCAAGAGCTACTACGTCCGCCGGACCGACGGCACGCAGACGGCGCTGGTGGGGTCGGCGAACCTGACCCTTTCCGGGCTACGCGGCAACCACGAGTCCGCGATCGTGCTGGACACCCGGGTCACGCCGGACGCTCCCTGCGGGGAGGTGCTCGCCGCGATCCGGGCGTGGGCAGACACCGACCGGCCGGCCCGGCGGATCACCGAGACGACTCTCGACCAGGTCGTGCTCAACGCACCGCGGGTCGCGCGGGCCACGACCCGGGTCACCGGCACGCCGAAGCTGCCACCAGCCCAGCCGCTTGGCGACCTGATCAATCCCGCCCTTGAGGAGATCGAGGCCATCGAAGCCCGCGACGGCACGCTGATCGGCGTCCCGACCGGCTTTGCGGATCTCGACGAGCTGACGAACGGCCTGCATCCCGGGCAGGTCATCGTCATCGGCGGCCGGCCGGCCCTGGGGAAGTCGATGCTGTGTCTCGACATTGCCCGCTCGGCTTCCATCAAGCACCGGCCCGACCGGCACGATCACGGTCGCCTTCCAAGGGAACTACAGCCGCTTCGTCGACATGAAATGAAAGCGGCGATGGCGGTTCGTCGCGGTTTGGGCAACCTGTCCGGGTGCGAACCGGTCGGGAGCCGGAGTTGGGGTGGGCACCACGTTGGTGCATGTCGCCGTGAATGACTTGGCGGAGTGCTGCCGGTGCTGGAGTTCCCCCCGGGCATCGAGCCTCGGGCGATGCGCCGGATATGGCGGTGGCGCCACGGCGGGCTCTGAGCTGGGCAGTGCCTCGGTGATGCGGCCGCAGAGTGGGTGAGCTGCACAGCGCGGCGCTGCAAGGGCAAGAGGCCGCTGGGGGACCATCGGAGTCCTATCCTCTCGGCTGGTACTCGGGCCGCATGTCTTCGAGCTTGATCGCCGCAAGGATGGCCGGCGTGGCGCAAGCCCGGCAGTAGGTGCGACTCGTTTGGCTGCCTGGGCCGGACAGCACCCAGTAGGTAGGAACCGTATGGGTCTGGAAGCCGTTTTGGAGACGATTCTCGGGGTCGCACCCGGGCCAGGTGCCAAGGATGAGCGAAGGGTTGTGACGAATCACGTAAGCCACGTGAGTCTCCGTCTCGTTTCCTGTGACCTACTCGCCTGTCCACTCGGGGTCGATCAGGATCGGCGGCGCCTTCGTCAGGCCGTACTTGGCGTACCAGCCGACAGTCCAGCGCAGAATCGCGCGCCGGTTGAGTCGCCACTCGTCGCACAGGTCGGTCAGCACCTCGGCGCAGAAATCCTCGCGGAGGTCCGCCAGGGTCTCGTCGGGCCGCGAGCCCACGAACGCGATGGTCTCGATATCGACGTCGAGCGCGTCGGCGAGCACCGCCGCCGCCGTATGGCTGGTGCCGTGGCCGTTGTAGCCCCAGCCGAAGTCACACTCCTCGGGCGGGGACAGCAGGCGCAGCACCTCGGTCTTCTCGCGCGCTGTGGGACCGCTCGCCGGCACTTCGACGAGCACTCGGCTCGGGTGCCACTCGTCTGAGTCCTCAGCGAGTGCGCCTCGTCGCGCCCAGCGTCCGGTCACACGGGAGACGGTCGGCCTTGCGGCGCGCCCTTGAAGGCCGTGGTAGGTCCGTTCCTGGTAGCCCATCTCCACCCCCGCGCGTCGACGGGATCACACAGTAGCGGACTGCCTGCGTCATGTATCCAAATTCGGACAGTTGAGCGCCAATCGTGACGGCTCGTCCCGCCTCGCACCCAACGCGCCGTCCGATCCGTTGGCTGGCTTCTGTGGCCTTGACGCACGGTTAACCGCCTCTGCGCCATCGTCGAAGCGATTGTCGAGGCGTGCGCCGGCACGGACGGATCGGTGACTTGACACGACTGATCACGCCTACGGACGTAAGCGGAGGGCCGAACCGGCTGACGGGTGGACGACTGGTCGCCAGCATCGAGGGATGGCCTGGATCGTGCTCGATGTCGTGGTCGCCCTTATCGCCGCTGTTGCTTTGACCTACGCGCACCTGGGGCTCCGCGCGGCGCGTCAAGCAGTCGCCTCACGAGAGCATGCGCCGAGGGTCCGCGGTTCGGCGGCGCCGCTGCACGCAGAAATTCTGGACGCGGTCGCGCTTCTCGACGGCCTGGCCGCCGCGCTCGACAACGCCGCCGCGCGGTCCCCTGGCGGCGACCGGTTTGCTCGTGAGCATGCGCTGCGGGTTCGTCAGATCCGCGACCGCCTGTGGCCCGAGAGCCGGCCGAGACCCGATGACTACGGTGCCGCGGACGAGTGGGCCTCTGCGCTGGGACGTACATTCCGAGTTGGAGCCACGACCCCGCCGCCAGCATCTTGATCGACTGGCGTGCGGGGAGCAAGTTAGGCGTAGAAGTCCGACTTCTCCGTTTCGTCCGACTTGTCGGAACGCGGAGCCCGAGGTCGATCGTTCCGACCGTGCACGGTCAGAACGCGGCTGGAGGCCGGGGATGGGTGAGCGGGCGACGGGTCGGTGGCGGCGCCATGCGGCGCAGGTCCGCACCGACAAGGCCAGCGCGAGGATGACGCCAGACGAGCGGGAAAAGCTGGAGGCGGCGGCTGCCCGAGTCGGGCTGCGTCTCGGTGGCTACCTCGTCGAGGCGGGCCTGCGCCTGGCGGACCAGGCCGACCCGGCGCCGGTGGTGGTGCCGATGCCGGCGGTGGTGGGTGTGGATCGGGCGCTGCTGGAGGCGTGGGTGGATGCCAGCGTCCTGCTGCGTCAGTACGGGAACCTCGTCAACCAGTCGGTCAAGCTGTGGCATCGCAGTCGGGGCGGTCCGATGCCGGCGGGTCTGGCGGAGGCGGTCGAGCTGACGAATGTCGTGGCCCGCCGGGTCGATGTCCTGGTCGCCGAGTACCGCCGCCGGTGATCGCGAAGGTGCAGCGCGGCCGTGGGGCCGGCCGGCTGCTGCGGTACCTGTTCGGCCCGGGCCAGGCCAACGAGCACACCGATCCGCATGTGGTCGCCAGCTACGCCGGCGGCCCGGAGTCCTCCGCGTTCCTCGAACCGCCCACCCGCCCAAACGGCCGACGTGACGTCTCCGAGCTCGGCGAACGGCTGACCGATCTGGACCTGCTCACCGGCAGCCGCAAACAAGCCAAGCCGGTCTGGCATGTCTCGGTCCGTGCTGCCCCCGAAGACCGCCGTCTTACCGGCGACGAGTGGTCGCAGATCGCCACCGACATGGTGACCCGCGCTGGGCTCGTCGACGAGCTCGGTACCGGCTGCCGCTGGGTGGCCGTGCGGCACGCCGACGACCACATCCACATCGCCGCGTTCCTCGTCGGCCTCGACGGGCGAGCCGTCGCGGCCCGCGGCGACTACTACCGGGTCGGCGAGGCCTGCCGCGCCGCCGAGGCCCGCTACGGCCTGCGCACCACCGCGCCACGCAACCGGACCGGCGACCGGCAGCCGACCCGCGCGGAGGCCGAGAAAGCCGCCCGCGCCGGCTCGGCCATACCCGCCCGCGTCACGCTGCGCCGCTCGGTCGAGGCCGCGGCGACCAGCGCGGCCGGCGAGGGGGAGTTCTTCGCCGCGCTGCGCAAGGCCGGGGTGGAGGTCCGGCTGCGGTACAGCAGCGTTGACCCCAAGACCGTCACCGGCTACGCGGTCGCCCTGCCCGGCGATCTCACCGCCGAAGGCAAGCCGGTCTGGTACGGCGGCGGCCGGCTCGCGCAGCACCTCACCCTTCCCCAGCTACGCGCCCGCTGGGCCGAAACCCCCGGCGCCCCGGACCCGGGCGGCCCGGAGCCGGCGGCCATCAGGCAGCTGGGCGTGGCGTTCCCGGGCCGCGCCCAGCGGCGCGCGCTCGCTGCCGCGGCGAAGGCTGCGACCGACGCCACCGACAGCCCGCCCGACCCGGCGGCTGCGGGCGCCCTGGCGCTCGCCGCCGCCCACGACCTGACCGCCGCGGCCGCCTTCACGATGACGACCCCGAC
>NZ_JDWE01000057.1:0-22613 GCF_000685765.2 Frankia sp. BMG5.23 | reverse complement strand
TCGCCGTCCACACGGGCCGACTCGACCAGGTAGTAGTACGTCTTCCCACCGACCTTCTTCCCCACCAACGACGACATGCTTTAGGTAATACACACCGGAAGGCGAACTGTCGATCAGGCGAGTACTCAAAGATCCAGATCAGACCGTCCTGAACCAGCCACCGGCCAGCTCAACGGACTCCAAAGATCAACTTATCTAGGAAACTCCCGCTAGGCGAAGCGGTCAGCATGTACACCACCGCGGTGAACACCGCCCGGTCCTCGACCGGGGCGGTCCCACCGCCCTGCGGGCGTGTCTCGAACCGGGGTAGCAGCGGTTCGACCAGCTTCCACAGATCGTCCGGGACCAGCCGCGGAGCAAGGCTGCTCCCCATCACATCCATGATCAGACATGTACCCGGAGCGGCCACGTGAGACACACTCTAATCCGCCGGCAGCGGCGCGTCGCCGAAGATCGTGCGCTGCTCCCACCTGCTAGCGCAGGCCGGCTGGGTGGGCGCCCGCCAACGGCAGACATCGAAAGGTGGAACGTCGGGCGCGACGGTGCGGTCATCCTGGTCGTAGGAGGAGCGCTGGCTCGGTTGCCGGTGGCCGGAAATATGACAGGGAGCAGCGGAAGATGCAGCGGGTGGAGCTGACGTCGATCGATGGAGTACGGCTGGAGGGCGCGGTGCATGCAGCCGTCGGAGGACAGCACCGGGGGGTGGTCATCCAGCTACATGGAATCAACGCAAACATGACCGAGGGCGGCATGTTCGTCCGACTCGCTGATCGACTTGCACACGCCGGCTTTCATGTTTTGCGGTTCTCCTTCCGCGGCCACGGGGGAAGCGGAGGGACCCAGCGTGGCGTGACGATCGCCGGCGAGCTGCTCGACCTCCAGGCCGCGGTCGAGTACGCGGAGGAGCAGTTGCCAGGTCGCCTGTCGATCGTGGCGTCGAGCTTCGGAGCGGTATCGGCCTCGCTCTCGCTGCCCTGGTTGGCCGACCGCCTGAACAGGCTCGTCCTGTGGAATCCGGTACTCGACCTCCGGCGGACATTCCTGACACCGGAACTGCCGTGGGGACGAGAGAACTTCGGCCCCGATCAGCAGAAGCTGCTGTCAGGTCAGGGGTTCCTGGTGCTCGACGGGGAGTTCGAGGTCGGCCGGGTGCTGTTCGACGAGTTTGATCACTATCGGCCGCTGGACTCCCTGATGGCGACCGCTGCACCGGCGCTCGTGGTACACGGCGATCGGGACACCGCGGTCTCGTACGAGATCGCGTGGCAGGCAGCCTGCGCCAGACCCCACACCGAGTTTCACACCGTCGAAGGTTCGGATCACGGCTTCGACACCCGAGAACGAGAGGACGAGGCAGTCGCAGTCACAGTGAGGTGGCTCGTTGGCGACAAGGGCCGAGCATGAACATCGCCTCTCTGTATGCACCGGTGCACATTGAGGAGAGCACCGTGGTGGGCGAGCACTGCGTTTTCGGCTACCCGAAAGAGGCGCGCCTGCGGGCCCAGCAGAAGGGGTCCGGCTCGACCTCGTCCGGGGAACCGGTGGTGGTGGGGGCGCACTGCGTGATCGGTAATCAGGTCGTGGTCCACGAAGGGGTCTGGATCGGCGCGAACTGCGTCATCGAGGACCGCGTGCGGATCGGCTACAACTGCGTGGTCGGCGAACGAACCCGTGTCGCCTATGGAGCGTATGTGTGTGATCGTGTCGCGATCGGCGTGGACGCCTGCGTGGCGGGATTCGTCTGTGACGGCACGACCATCGGCGATCGCTCCACAATGATGGGCGATCTCGTGCACGAGTACGCCCGTCCCCACGAAGGCTGGTGGGAGGTCGACGAGGAGCCTCCGATGATCGAAGCTGACTCCGTGGTCGGCTACGGCGCGAGGGTGGTGGGCGGCGTCCGTATCGGCCCACGCAGCTACGTTGCCGCGGGCGCCGTGGTAACCCGGGACGTTGCACCGGATCATGTGGTTACGGGCATCAACGTCCACGTTCCGGCCGAGCGGTGGCGAGGACGCCGGCTGCAAGGCTTGATCCGCCACTGGCAGGCTCTGGCGAAGACAGACAGGCTGTGACGTAGGTCATCTCAGGCGAAGGGGGCGAGGCGGAGCGACCCTTGTCCTCTGCTGCCCACGGTCGGCCGGATGTGGCCGCTGGGCGACCGCCCCGCTAACGGCGAGGGTTCGCCGCCCCCTGTTCTGGCTGCCGGTCTCTGGGCTCGACGAAAGCCGAACGTTCGGTGTCGCTTCCGGCCTCATCCTTGGGGCGCTGGGAGACCAGTGGTGGTTCGAACGCGAGGGCGGTCAGCCGTCGGCGGAACCGGGCGCGTAGATCAGGGCGCGGATGGTCGATGTAGAGCGCGGGCAGGAACTCGTCGACCGGCACGACGGCCTCTTCGATGTGGGCGGCAAGCACTAGGCCGAGACCGGGCCTGGTGAGCAGGTAGCCGAAGGTGCAGTGGCTGTAACCAGGCGAGACGAATCCATCCAGGACCGGCTGGTCGTGGTCGGGTTCGAGGGGGAAGCGGCCGAGGTAGAGCAGGTCGAAGGGGCCGTGGCGGGTCAACTGGTGCAGGCCGGCGAGGAGCTGGTCGAGGAAGGCGTCCGGGATGACGAGGTCGTCTTCGAGGAAGACGATGAATGGTTCGTCACCGGTTTGAGCGGCATGGCGCCAGCAGGCCAGGTGCGCCAGTGTGCAGCCGATCTCGCCGTACTTCAGGGGTCTGGCCCACCAGGGATTGTCGGACTCGATCTGCCAGGGAAAGAGGGTGTAGCCGGCAGCGTCGAGCTGGCTTCGGGTGAGGTTCAGGCCGTCGAAGAGGCCGCGCCAGTCCGAGGTGAACGTCGCCTTGAGCTCCGGCGGAAGCACGTGCGTCATCCGTGCCCGCCGGTCAGGCCGCCGAAGCAGGTTGATCACATAGGTACGAAGATCAGCGGGAGTGATCAATGTGGTGGACCTCCGTTCCGGACTGATCTTGAAGGTAGCGGTCGGAGTTGTCGACGTGCACGGCGAAGGGTTCGTTGTTGCTGCGGGCGAGCAGGAGCAGCGGAGGGACCCGGGTCAGGTCGGCTACATCGGTGAGGCCGCCGATCCGCCGGGCTTCGGTGACCAGGACGAAGTCTGCGTCGTTGACATGCTCGGTGATGTAGCGGGAACTGCGTGCACCGCGCTCGGCCTCCAGTAGGCAACGGGCGGCACCGAGTACCCCGAGGGTGAGGCAGCCTCCGAGCAGGAAGACGGTGGTGCCCTGGGCGAGCGTGAGCCGGGTGAAGACGGCGAGATCTTCCAGCAGTTCGTTGCGCTCGGTCCAGCGTGGACCGAGAACCAGCCCGTTCATGCCGGGTACCACCAGGGGATCGTCCGCGCCCAGCGGATGGGGCTCGAAGAAGAACGGCAGCCGCGGGAGAAACTCGCGGTACTTGGCGTTCCACGGCGGTCCGCCGACGACCACGAGGACATCGGCCTGGGTGTCGAAGTACTCCGAGGGGGCGAAGTCTCGAATCGTCACGGTCGGGGCTAACCGGGCGAATCGGGTCCGCAGGTAGATCAACGTGTCAAGATCTGCGAACTTCGCATAACGGAGGTAGTTACGGTCGGCTGGCGAGGCGTACTCTGGGCGCTCATCCTCGGGGATCTCCGAGCAGACGATATCGATGCGTGCCCCGTGGGAGAGTCGCCAGAACGCTCTCAGGTCCTCGCCCCAGGGCTCGCCGTGATCGACCGGCGACCGATCCTGTTCAGGGGACGAGACCGTTGCCGGGCTCCTGACCGTCGACGTGACGGTCGATGGCCCGTTCGTCAACAGCATGTAGGCGAGGGTGTCCAGCGCTCGGTCGGCGCGGCGACGAACGGTCTTCGCCGCGCACCTCTGCTGGCGCGCGAGCGACTCTTGTCGCTCGGTGAGCGTTGGGTACCGATGCTCGGCGCTCAGGTTGAAGTCGACCTCGACGCACAGGCGCTCGTCGTCGGCCAGCCCCTCGACGGCTTGCCGGAACGCGGTCACGAGCAGCGTGACCTCCTGCGCCGATGCAGGCTCGCTCACCCTGCCGTCTGCCAGGCGGGCCCGGAGCAGCTCAGGCAGCACGGTAGGAAGCGCGGTGGGGCGAGCCAGGCCATGTCCTTGGCGGAGGCGCTTCAGACTCTCTTTGACCTCATCGACGGACAGTGAAGGGATGACCACCACAGTGTCCAGGATATGTCCAGATAGTCGGTCGATGACCATCGACACGGGTAGCTGCTGGCCTGGTCGATCGTGATCGTGGCCGGCATTCTTAACCGGACGAGCCAACGAGCCGCTGACGGCCATACGGCTCGCCACCGCACCCGCCGACGACAAGGAAGATCGTGTGACCGACGTGTCTTCACCCGTAGAGCCGAACAGCGACGTCTCCGGCCTCGATCGCGCAGCGCAGCTGCGCAGGAAGATGGTTGACGATCTTCTTGCCGAGGGCACGATCACCTCGCGGCCGGTCGAGGCCGCGATGCGCAAGGTCAGTCGGGAAGCCTTCGCACCGGGGGTGGAGCTGGAGGAGGCTTACCAGCTTTACAACGGAGTAGTTACGAAGCGCGACGACGCTGGAAGTTCTGTGAGCTCGGTTTCCGCTCCGCAGGTCCAGGCGTACATGCTGGAGCAGGCTGCGATCACCCCCGGCATGAGGATCTTGGAGATCGGCTCTGGGGGGTACAACGCTGCCTTGATCGCCGAGCTCGTCGGTCCGGCAGGTCAGGTCACCACGGTCGACATCGACAAGGACGTCATCGACCGGGCGCGCCATCTTCTCGCGCAGGTCGGCTACCCTCAGGTGAACGTTGTGCTCGCCGACGCCGAGTTCGGTGTGCCTGAGCACGCCCCTTATGACCGTATTTTGGTCACGGTCGGTGCGTGGGACGTTCCGCCGGCTTGGGTGGCTCAGCTGGCCGAGGGCGGTCGTCTGGCGGTGCCGTTGCAGCTGCGGGGCCTGTCGCGTGTGATCACCTTCGAGCGAGCCAACGAGTACTTGCTCAGTCGGGCGTCCCGGTTGTTCGGCTTCGTGCCCATCCAGGGCGCCGGAGCGCACCAGACCACGTTGCTGGTCCTACGCGGGGGTGAGATCACCTTGCGCTTCGAGGAGGGGCCCCCGACCGATCCGGGCCTGCTGGAAGGCGTATTCGACGCGCCGCGGGTGGAGGTCTGGAGCGGGGTCACGATCGGCCGTTTCGAACCGTGGGCCGGTACGCAGATGTGGCTCGCCACCGTGCTGCCGGGCTTCTGTCGCGTTGTGCTGGACAGAAAGCTGGACACGGGTCTGCTCTCCCCACCGGGCAGTCACTCCGCCGCGGTGGCCGTCGTCGACGACGACACCCTCGCCTATGTCACGACGCGCGGTGCGGCGGACTCGGTGGACGTCGAGTTAGGTGTGCATGCCTTCGGTCCGGGCGCGTCCGAGCTGGCCGAACAGGTCGCCGAGCAGCTCCAGGTCTGGGGGCGGGAACACCGCCACAGCTCGCCACAGTTCCGCGTTGACCCCGCAGGCACCGCCGATGACCAGCTGCCGGCTGGCCGCGTCATCGACAAGAAGCACAGCCGGATCACGATCTCCTGGCCGGGAGCGGCGAGCGTCGCGGCCGGCCGGGGCGCAGCATCCCGCCGAGCAGGAGGATGATCCATATGTCAGAGGTTTCGCTGTCTGGAAGCGCCACGGCGTTGGCTGAACGGCCTGGCGAGGACGACGAGTACACGCTGGATGTACGGGTGCTCGTGGCGTACGGCCCGATCATGGGGGACTGCCCCACCGATGACGGATGCGGCAACACCTGCTCGGGCAACGACAGCTCCTGCAACTCGTTCGCCGACGACCCGTCCTGACCTGTACGGGGGTCGTCGGTGCATTCCCCGACCCACGGCCCCCGCACAGCAGCAGTGCCCCGGGAGGCGGCATGGCGGTGAGATCTCCAGCGATGTACCAGTGGGCCGGTGCAGCACTACTACGTGCGAGCACCGATCCGGGCGGATTGGACTTGCCAGCGGACCTGGACCTGTTCGGTGCCGACGCCGCGGAAGAAGGGTCGGCGTGGCTGTCGGCGATGTGGCGGCGCGAGGAAATTCGCGCGGCGATCGCTCAGGCGAGTCCCGCGCTGATTCAGCAGGTTGACACCGTTCTGACCTCCAGTGGTCATGACGTGCGAGTGGTTCGCCGGACCGTGCTTTCCGTAGCGTCCTATCTGCTTCGGTGGCAGCGCCGTCCCACTCCCTTTGGGCTGTTCGCCGGAGTCGCGCTGGCCCGGATCGATGCTGGGGCGAAGGTGCGGTGGGGTCGCGATCACCGGGTCGAGGCCCGGGTTGACGCGGGCTGGCTCGGTGATGTCCTCGCGCGCCTGCAACGGTGTCCGACGCTGCGGGAGCGGCTGTCGCTGGTCGTCAATGGCGCCGGGTTGGTGCGCGGTGACCGCTTCGGAGCGCCCGCGCCGACGCCGGATGGCATAGCGGACGAGTTGGCGCCGATCGAGGTGTCCGTGCGCCACAGTCGACCGGTCTGCGCCGCGCTGGAGGCCACGCGGAAACCGGTCACGTTCAGCGAGCTACGAACACTGCTCATGGAGCGCTTCCCCAGTGCCCCCGCGCAGCGGATCGACGAGATGCTCACGGGTCTGCTCGACCAAGGAATCCTGCTGAGCAATCTGTCAGCGCCGATGACCTGCCTGGATGCACTCGGTCATGCGTGCGCTCAGCTGGAGGCCGTTGACGCCCACAGCATTCCGGAGGTTAGCGATCTTGTCCGTTCGATGTTCGAGATCCACAAGGAGGTGTCGGCCACCAGCCAGGTTCTCGGGTCAAGGTCGGCCGTGACCGAGCAGATGCACGCGCTGAGCGAGGCCGCCGAGGTACCCATGATCGTCGACACGATCCTGGAGTGCGACGTTCACATACCGGACCAGGTCGCCCAGGAAGCCCGCAACGCCGTCCAGGTCCTCTATCGACTCTCACCGTATCCGTTGGGTTATCCCGCCTGGCGGGACTACCACTCCCGGTTCCGGACCCGCTACGGGACGGGCGCCTTCGTGCCGGTCATGGACCTGATCTCCGACAGTGGCCTGGGAGTTCCGGCCGACTATCTGGGCTCGGCGCGCAGGCGTGCCGCTCGGCAGGTGAGTGAACGTGACGAGAAACTACTGGCGCTGATCCAACGGGCCACGCTGTCCGGCGGCGGCGAAATCGTCCTGACTGATCAGATGATCGAGGAGCTTGCGGTCAGCGATCCGGCCGACGTGCACCTGCCTGCTCGGGTCGAGGTGGCCGTGGAGATCCGCTCCATGTCCGTTGAGGCGCTGGCCCGCGGCCGGTTCACGGTGGCGGTGACCGGCACGCCACGGCCCGGCAGCAGCATGGCTGGCCGCTACGCCCACCTGCTGCCAGCGGACGGCCGCGACCTGATCGCGGGCACCTTCGCTGCGGCCGGCACCGACGCGATCCCCGCGCAGCTCTCCTTCGCCCCGCGTAAGCGGCGCAACGAGAACGTCGCGCGCACGCAGCAGCTCCTGACACATGTGATCCCCGTGGCCGAATACCGCGACGGCGACGAACGCCTGATCCCCCTGACGGACCTCGCGGTCAGCGTGGACGACCGCCGCTTCTACCTCGCCCAGATCTCCACCGGCCGGTACGTCGAACCGCGGGTCGCCCACGCCCTGGAGGCCGGCGTGCACACCCCGCCGCTCGCGAGGTTCCTCGCTGAGATCACCACCGCCCGAGCCGCCGTGTACAAGGCATTCCACTTCGGCGCGGCGGCACAGCTTCCCTACCTTCCACGCGTTCGATACCGGCGCACCGTGCTGTCTCCGGCACGGTGGCTGCTAGCGGCCGGTGAACTTCCCGGCCGCGGCGCCTCGACGGCCGAGTGGGACGCCGCGCTGGAAGCCTGGTGCAGCCGGTGGTGGGTTCCCGGCCATGTCGCGATGGTGGAGCACGACCGGCGGCAGCCGGTGGACCTCGGCCACCCGCTTCACCGTCTCCTGCTGCGCACCCGGCTGGAACGCGCTGACCGCCTGGAACTGCGCGAGACGTCGACCCTGGAAGACGTGGCCTGGCTGGGGCGTGCCCACGAGGTGCTGATCCCCATGGTCTTGGACCCGCAGCCCGCCACAGATCCCGGGCCAGGCATCAGCACACGGCGAGTCGTGGCCGTCGACGCCGGGCATCTCCCCGGCGAGTCCACGGTCGTGTCCGCGCACCTGTACGGGCATCCGGCGCGCGTCGAGGAACTCCTGACGCAACACCTTCCCCACATGATCGACGCCTTCGGCGTCCACAGGCCGCGCTGGTGGTTTCGGCGGAACCGCGAAATGCGCAGACCAGAGATCGACCAGTACCTCGCCGTATACCTCTGGCTATCGGAGCCCTCCGCATACGGCCCTGCCGCCGCATGCCTCGCCCGGTGGGCCGACGATCTGCGCCGACAACACCTGCTCGCGCACGTCTCGCTCACCACCTATGACCCCCAGTCGGGACGTTACGGACACAGCCCAGCCCTGGACCACGTCCAGGACGTCTTCGCCGCCGACTCGGCCTGCGCCATCGCCCAGATCAGCGCATCCATCCGCGCAGGCGTGCATCCCCAGGCCCTGGCCGCTGCCAGCCTGGTCGACCTGGCAGTGAGCTACGCCGGGTCCCCACAAGACGGGCTGGACTGGCTGATCCGCGAACTCCGCCAAGAACACGGAAGGCTGGACCCCGCGCTACGGCAACAGACACTCGAACTAGCCGACCCGCACGGCAGTTGGACGCGGCTGCAATCCCTGCCCGGCGGACGCGATGTCCTGGCTGCCTGGGGCACCCGCGCCAGTGCGCTGGCGGCGTACCGAGATGCCCTCGCTGACCAACGCGACCCGATGCCGGTCCTGCGATCGCTCCTGCACCTGCACCACAATCGCGCTGTCGGTGTCGACCCGGCTGTCGAACGAGCCACCGGCAGGCTCGCACGGGCCTGCGCGCTGCGCCACACCGCCCACCGCACGGAGACATGAGTGGCGACCTCAACGAGCACCCCTCCGGGAATCGCGCAGACCGTTGATCTTTACGCCGAGCGGCTAGCTCTGCCCGAGCCCCCGCCCGAGAGCGAACCCTGGGCACCGCAGTCCCTCACGAAAGGCAGCGCGGGCATCGCCCTGCTCCACATCGAACGCGCCCACGCCGGGCTCGGCACGTGGCAGCAGGCCGACCGCTGGATCCGCAGCGCGGTCGCCGCGCCGGCCAACATCACAGACAACACCGGCCTGTACCTCGGCGCCCCAGCGATCACCTTCATGCTGGACGCCGCGGCAGGAAGCGACCCGAGCCGCTACCGCGGCGCCCTCGCCGCCATCGACGGGCACGTCGCCGCGATCGCCCACCACCGAGCCGACGCAGCCATGGAGCGCATCGCGGCCGGGAGACTGCCAGGGTTCCGCGAGTACGACGTGTTTTTCGGTCTGACCGGGATCGGCGCGCTGCTACTGCGTCGCGCTCCCCAGGGCAGCGCAATGGAGCGGGTTCTCGCCTACCTCGTCGCCTTGTCTAAGCCGCATCGGATCGACGGGCAGACGCTGCCGGGCTGGTGGGTCAACCACGATCCGCACCGCCGCGCCTCCCCTGCCTACCCCGGTGGGCACAGTAACTTGGGCCTCGCTCACGGGATAGCCGGGCCGCTGTCCTTGCTCAGTCGGGCGATGCGGCGTGGTGTCGTCGTCGACGGACAGCACGATACGATCATAAACGTCTGCGCCTGGCTCGACGCCTGGCAGCAGGACGGCGAAGCCGGACCCTGGTGGCCGGAATGGATCACTCTGCCCGACCTGCGTCAGGGCAGAACAAGCCAGCCCGGCCCGGCGCGTCCCAGTTGGTGTTACGGCACTCCCGGGCTTGCCCGCGCGGGCCAGCTCGCGGCGCTCGCTCTCGGTGACGGTCGCCGCCAGCAGAAGTATGAACAGGCGCTTTTCCAGTGTCTCAACGATCCCGTTCAGCTGGGGCGGATCAAAGATGGTGGACTGTGCCACGGTTGGGCCGGTGTGTATCAGACAGTCTGGCGCGCAGCTCACGATGCCATAACACCGGTACTTGCCGACCAATTGCAGTGCTTGGCTGACAACCTGGTTCGATTCGCTGACTTCGAGCCCGTTGCCGGCCCCGGGCTCCTGAACGGGACAGCCGGCACGGCCCTCACCCTGCACACTGCCGCGCATACTGTCGCGCCGCGCTCTGGATGGGATGCGTGTCTACTGATCGACTGACACCCGGAGCAACGGAAGAAGAAAGCGGAACCGAAGGCGCCTCGCTCGTCGACAGGGATGTCGAGCGTGCCGTTCTGAAGCTGTTGACCGGGATACCGCTGAACGAGGCCGCCGGAGACGAGCGCATGAAGCCAGCGGAACTGGCTGAGGCCGCCGCCATCTACCAGCGGTCCGGACGACAGGCCCTTCACCAACAGGTCGCCTCCGACTGGTGGCAGATCTACATCGAGTTCACCGACTGGCACGCCGCCGAACAGGCCGCTGCCCGTTACATCGCGCCACTACTCCATCGTGCCGGAAACTGCGGCATCGTCGCTGCATGGTGGTTCATGCGGAAATATCCCTGCTGGAGGATTCGCCTCCGACCAGGACCAACCGGAACTGTGATGAAGGCAAGCACCGCGGCCGCCCTCGATGAGCTCGTCACCGAGGGCAGGATCGCCCGATGGTGGACAGGAACATACGAGGCAGAGACAGCGGCTTTCGGCGGCGGGGTCGGCATCGACATCGCCCACAGGCTGTTCTGCGCTGACAGCAACTCCATCATGAATTTGAGCCGTAATCCCGACGCCGAGCTCGGCCGACGTGAACTGTCGCTGCTCCTGAGCACCTGTTTGCTGCGCGCAGCGGGCTTGGAATGGTACGAACAAGGCGACGTCTGGCACCGGGTCACTCTGGAACGACCCCTGCCCGCCGACGTCCCCACCTCGAAGCTGACGGCGATGATCAGCGACCTCAAACGGTTGATGCTCGTCGACACGACTCCGGACGGGCCGCTGCTGCACGCAGACGGTCCTCTCGCCTATGCGGCGGGCTGGGCCGACGCCTTCCGGCAAGCCGGGCAGAGCCTCGGCAGCGCAGCTCGCACGGGCACGCTGGAGCGGGGCCTCCGAGACGTGGCAAGCTACCTGACGATCTTTCACTGGAACCGCCTCGGATTGCCAAGCCGAACACAGAGCACGCTGGCCTGGGCGGCGCGTGCCGCCATCCTGGGCCCGCCCACCGGAGCGACCAAGCCCCTGCCAGCGATGCGACGTATCGGGACAACGATGCAGCGGGGGCGGCCGACATTGACGGTCGATGGCGACGCGGAACGCGCCGTGGCCCGTTTTCCTCTTGTCGAGCAGCACCGATTTCGTTGCACAGACCTCGAAGCTCGGGTGCGCAGCGTACGCGAGTGCGCGGAGTCCTGCCACGAGCCGACCGACCCCCACGACCGAATCAATCTCGCTTGCACGGTGTGGAACCTGTCGGCGTTGATTGCGGCCGACTGCGGTGTTCCCGACCTCGCAGTTGACCTGTGCCGACGCCAGTTCCTCATATTCCAGGCCGCACTGCCGCTATCTGGCAGCGCGATCATAGCCGCACTACAGCCGCTGGTGAACCTGACCCGTCTTACCCGCCGGGCCGGAAATCCCGGCGGTGCCCACCACGAGCTGAACGAGATCGAACGGGCAGCCCGCACAGGCAGCGACGCCCTGATCCACGGCGAGCGCATCTCCTTCCGCGGATTCATCACGGCGGATAGCGAGTACCCAAAAGCCGCTCAATGGATGCGTGTCGTTATGCTCGACGATGGCACCCGAAACCTGGTGGCCGCCGGCCGCTGGGAAGAAGCAGCAGCGCACGCAGCACGATACGACGATGCCCAGGAAATGCTCCGAGAATCCCGCCAGGCACGCATCATCGCCCACGTCCGCAGCGGGCACACCGATCCGGCACTAGCCCTTATTGACAGCAGCGTGGTGAGCCAGCCCTGGGAAACCGCCGTAGCGGCATGCCTTCGCGCTTACATCAACATCGGGGCCGCTCGGCGGGACAACATAGACCTCGAAGCCCTGCTCGGTGCGGTCCGGTCCGCTCGTTTCTCCTGCGACCGGCCAACAACGATGTTCCATCTCCGACTTGGCCTGACCGCAGTCGACCTCGCCTCATCTGCGGCAGTCAACGAGGGGATCGATCTCCAGTGCGCTGAGCTGATCGACATGGCCGAGCATTCCGCGGACGCCTTCGTCGCCCGGGAACTACTGGGCAACCCGGTCTGCCGGGCGCGGATGACATCGACCCAGACCGGCGAGCTCTCGGCGTACGTCGCGCGAGCCGGCTTGGACGCAGGGTCGATTCCTGGAGCAAGCCGGGACGACCTGCTCGCATCAGTCCAGACCGCCACGACCGTGCTGGTTCAGGCCCTCGACGTACTAGACGGACGGGAAGCAGGTGGGTGAACATCGTCGCATCCGATCAGGTGGCGGCCACGCCGCCAGGAATGCTCAAGTCTGACAGAGAGGGAGCTGCTCCTCACGCAGCAGCGCGTTTCCTCGGATGACCGAGTCGACGTACAGCTGTACGAGAAGAATGGTCTGGGTCTTGTACGCGTCGCCGAGGGTGTTCAGTTCAGCCAGGTCATCGTCGGTGAGCTGCCGTCCCGGCCGCAATGTCCTCTCGAGCTCGCCGGTCGTAGACGCCAACGCGGCAAAAATCATGGATCCGGCCTCGGTGAAGTCGAGACTCGAGTCTGTCAGCTTCTCCACCTGGGCCCTGGTCAGCCCGATCTCCCGGTGGTGGTCACGTTCCAGGGTGATCAGACCATCGGTCGGGACGACGGTCGCACGGAGAGCAAGAAGGCCAAGCATGTTTGCACATTCCTCGATGATGTTGCTGGAAGGGTGGGGCAGGTTCTCCAGACCGCCGACCCAGGAGCACCGGCGGACCGAATGCGGCGCGCCCGGTGCTGACGCAGTATGGGCAGCCGCGGAACGTGGCCTGCGGACGTCCGCGGGTCGTCATCCTTAGAGATCATCTATGGCTCGCGCCCGGATCGCGGCGAGGATCTGACCCCAGATCGTGGCCGGCAAACGAATCTCCCGAAGCCCCAGATATCCGTAGCGCAGATCCACATGACCGTCCACATGGCGGACCAAGCCGCCAGCGACCGCCCATGCCGTCCACGCGGAGGTGAGCGTAGTGAACGTGGCCGCATGGGCCTCTTGAACGAGCGCGAACCAGACGACGCCGGGGAACCGTAGCTCGTGGACCTCGCCGGCATACCGGTAGCGGATGACGACCTCTGCGCCGTCCCGGGCGAACTGGGCCGAGGGGGCGCAGGTTGCCCGGCGCCAGTTCAACGGTGCGCTCACCGGGGTGCCGGGGTTTCGCCCGCCCATGCGTTTGTCTCCTCGTGTGTGATGGAGCCTCCCCGCCCGCGGCATGCGCTCACGGAAGCGCACCGGTGGCATCGGTCGCCGCGGGCGGGGAGGGATCAGGTGGGGGCCGCCTCGGGGAAGGGGCGCCCCCGGTCTCAGGGGCCGCCGGCCCGACGGCAGGGCACCACCCGGTAGCCGGCGATACCGGTCAGGGTGCGGGCGTACTCGTCGGCGAGCTGGGGGGTCGACCAGCCGATCAAGGTTTCGACCGGATTTCCCTCGCCGTCGAGCACGGAGATCGAATAGTTCGCCGGTGCCCCGTCCCGCACGGGAATCCAGTCCAGGCCGGGGCGGGGCGTCGGCAGGGTCCGGGAGGGGGAGGGCACCTGCGAGCGGTGGGGCCCGTTCCCCCTCCCGGTATATGCGGCCGTCCTCTGCCCGCCCGGCGATCCGGCGCAGACAAGACGGCCACCATCGGCGGCGGCCACCGGCGACCCGCAGGGAGAGTCCGTAGTCGGCATGGATCCTCCCTGGCCTCCGGGTGCCGGTCGGCACATCCGCCGGTAAGGACATGACACACTGCGCACCAGATCAGGGCCAGATCGCATCGGGCCGGTTCAGGGGGTGCACCGGTCTGTTGCACCCGTGAACCGGCGGCGGGAGGAAGAGACGGTGTTGGAGGCTGAGCGGCAGCGAAACGACACCTTGGACGAGCTGGTGGCCCTACTCCAACAATTGATCAAGAAATCTGGTACCAACAGGACGCGGCTGGCCGAGCGGACAGGATTCCCTCGCCAGCAAGTTTCCCGGGCAGTCAACGGCCGTGAGGTACCATCGCCGGACCTCGCCGACGCATTCGACGTCGTGTTCGGTTGCAACGGGAGGATTCGTCACCTTCGGGATGAGGCACACAGAGAGAAGCGGGCGCGACGTCTCGGCGCCGAACCGCCCCGACGGGACAAGGCGCAGCCGTCCCCGCAAAGCAGCGTCCCGAAGGAAGGGCAGGAGTTAGGGCTACAGGCCACGCTACCCATCACACCGAGCCCGCTGCCTGGACGAGGACCAAGCAACGGGCCCATAGGCGTAGGTGACCCAAGGGAGGCGAGAGCCACGGACAGACGCGACGCCCTACGCGCCATGGCGCTGGGGACCGCGGCACTCGGCCCGGTCGCGGCGGACCTCTCCCGCAGCATCGCCGGGGCCGACCCGGACCCCCTCAGTGTCGACCTAGCCGAAGCGCATATCCACCGCATCGCCGCCGCCTACCGCGTCACTCCCCATGGCGAACTCATGGACGCCCTCGGCCCGGAATGGCAGAACATCGAACGCATCCTCGACCGCCGTGTCTCGCCGCCGGTGCGCGCTCGCCTCACGTTGATCGCCGGACAGTACGCCTTCTACCTCGGTACGCTCGCCTTCGATCTCGGCGACGACGACACCGCACGCAGTCTTCTCCGGGTCGCCAGCCAACACGCCGACGAGACGAAACAACTCCTGCCTGCCCGCTCTCCACGCCGATCCGACGTCCTGTTGCTCGACGGATCCGTCGCAGCGATCCGTTCCAGCGTCGCCTACTTCAACCGCGCGTACAGCGAAGCCGCCGACATCGCCGCCCAGGCACGGGAAGGCGCCCATCCGTTCGCCCTGCCGATCCTCGCCGGCTGCGAGGCACGGGCCGCGGCGCTCGCGCACCGACCCGACGACGCCCGCGCCGCCTTGGCCGACATGCAAGAGCATCTTTGGGACGGCGCAGTCATGCCCGGCCCGAACCCGGGGGACGCCGCGTTCATACACGGCTTCCTCGCCGTCGCGCTCGCCCACGTCGGCGACGGTGTTCAAGCCGAGCAGCATGCCCGTGTCGGCCTGGATCTGGAGATCGCGGCCAACCCCGACCATTATGTGCAGATCGGCGGGAAACACAACGCCCTCTGCCGCGCCTACCTCCGCCGCCCCGAACCGGATCCGGAAGCCGCCGCAGACGCCGCGCGTCACGCACTCCTCACGGTGGACGGACGACCCAATCGGACAGTTATCCAGCAGGCAGGCCAGATGTGGAGACAGATGGACGGTAAATGGCCCGAGCTCCCCACGGTCCGTGACCTCGGCGAGATAGTACAAACCTCCAGACGAGCCCTCGAATCCGGACCGGGAGATCCTGCGTCCGCCTGCGCCTGATCGGAGGTCATCACCAGGCGGTGCTACCTGGAGACCCAGAACTACGAGGGCTGGCGCGTTGACTCCGAGGTCCGGCAGGGCGACGGTGCCGTGTACGTGGCCAAGATCGGGGTGGTCAGGGGCCCTCGGGCAGCGCAGGGCCGGTAGGACGAGGGCTGTCGGTTGGTGGCCCGATGGCCGGGTGTGGGAGCTCGAGCAGTGTGGCGAGGTCGCGGAAGACGGTGTGGACGGCGCCGGGGTCTTGCTGCCACCAGGCGTTGAGGTCCTTGATCCCGGCCGGGGTCTGGATGTTGAGGACGAGTCGTTGGTGCTGGGCGAGTTCGTCGGCGAGACGGGCGGCGGCGTTCTGGCCGGCGGGGAGTTTGCCGGGGTCGTGGGCGGTGTCGTCGTCGAAGCAGATGATGAACGCGGAGCCGGGGCGTTCCTCGGTGAGGCGGCGGGCGAGGGTGGGTGCGCTCGCGGGGCTGGCGTGGGCGGTGCCGAGGAGCGCGACGGCGGCGAGCCCGCTGTGGGCCGCGGTCAGGGCGTCCGGGAAGCCTTCGCAGACGACGGTGAGGTTGGGGTGGGCGGGCCTGTCGGTGGTCAGGTGGGCGAGTTTGGGGTTGGGGGCGAGGTCGTGGGCGGGCTGGTCGTAGCGGCGTCGGAGTTCGGGATTGAGGTAGCGCAGCTGGTAGTAGACGGGCCGGCGGTCGGTGGGGTGCAGGACGGGGAAGACGATGCCGGGGCCTGCGCGGGGGAGTCCGTCGGGGCGGGGGAGGTGGCGGGGTCCGGGGTCGAAGCCGACGCGGTTGGCGGCGAGGAGCCGGTCGGTGAGGCCGCGGTTGTGTAGGTAGCGGCGTGCTCCGCTGCCGATGGGTCGCCAGAGCAGGTCGGCGGCGGCGGTGACGAGGGTGCCGATCGCCGGGTCTACCGGGGTGAGCTGTTCGGCGGGTGGTGTGGCGGCCCGGTCGGCGAGGTCGAGGAGGGCCTCGCGGACGGTCATGCCGGTGCCGGTCATGAGCAGGTCGATGGCGGTGCCGCCGTCGCCGCAGGCGTGGCATTTCCATCGCCACCGGCCGTGGTGTCCCTGGTAGATGCCCATGGAGGGGTGTTCGTCGGGGTGGGCGGGGTTCGGGCAGTGCCAGCGGGCGGCGCGGCCCCGGCCTTGTGGTTCGCCGCAGATTTCGGTGGCCAGCGCGGTGAGGTCGGTGGCGTCGAGGACGGCGTCGCGGTCGATTGTCGGCATCCGCGGCAGCCCCTTTTCCGGTGCGGATGGGCTCGCTTGTGTTGTGTGAATAAGCGTGACGGTTCCGGAAGGCGGAGAGGGAACGTTCCTCGAAGTTCCTCTCGGATTTCCTGGAGTAAGTCCTGCTTCCGTGCCGGCCGCGGTCCGCGTGGATGGCGGCGGCTCACCGCCTCCGGTATCCGGCGTGGGGCGAGGGGCTTTCGCCGTCGGGTGACCTGGTGAGACGCGGCGGGAGCCGGCGGCCGGTGGGGGATCGGTTCGGGTGTGGCCGGGCGCCGCGATGAGGTGGCGATGACGGTGGCGATGACCTGGGTGATGACGGTGGTGATGACGTTTTCGATGCGGGTGGTTGCCGCGATGACCTGGGTGATGACGGTGGCGATGACGTGGTGGATGCTGCCGGTTCGGATCGTCGGGTCCCATGTCGAACGACACGTATTCGGATTCGGATGGTGAGCGCAGGCGGTTCGTGCCCCGTACGGCAGGGCTGCGTCGCTGGCAGCGGGACTGGGAACGCTGGTCGGCCGGTGTCGAGGTGACCGAGGGGTTGCGCCGCTGGTCGCTCGATCCCGTTCTCGCCGCGCACTGCGGGTCGGCGGTCGGGCTGCTCGCGGCGTGCGGGCGGGACCGGGCGGTGGCGGTGGCGGTGGCGGATCGGCGGCTGGCGGCGCTGATCGGTCATGCCCGGGCGGGGGACCGGGCGGCGGCGCGGGTGGTGTTGGAGCGGGTGATGCCGGCGTTGACGGTGCGGGCCGCCGAGCGGGCCGGCCATGCCGACCCGGCCGCGATGACCGGTGCGGGGGGTGGTTCGGCGTTCGGTGAGGTGCTGGTGGAGCTGGTCGGCGCGGCCTGGCTGGTGATCTGCACGTTTCCGTTGGACCGGCGGCCGCGGAAGATCGCCGCGAATGTGGTGCGGGACGCCGTCTACCGGGTGTTCGGGTACCGGCCGCGGATGGATCGGTGCACGGTCTACCTTGATCTGCTGCCGGAGGTACCGGCCGGGTTGGACGGGCGGCCGGTCGCGGGACGTGGTCGGGGTGGGGCGTCCGCGGAGCTGCTGGATGTGCTGGTCGAGGGCCGTGACGGTGGGGTGGAGCCGGCGCATCTGCGGCTGCTGGCCGAGTTGACGCTCACCGGGCGCAGCCAGGCGCAGGTCGCCGCCCGGGTCGGGATCACCGATCGGGGGGTGCGGCTGCGTCGGGATGCGGCGGTGCGCGCCGTGCGGGCCGCCGTCCTGCCCGCCGCTGGCAGCGCCCCGGGGGAGAGCGTCGCCGTTCCGGTACCGGGCGGGTCGGCGGGGGTGGCGGCGTGAGCCCGCGGGGCGAACCGGGCGCGGGGGTGATGCCCGATCCTGCGCTGCTGCTCGTCGGTGTCGCGGTGCTGGCGGGCGTGGGCGGGGTGTGGGCGGGCGCGCAGACCGCCGCGTTGCTGTTCGGGGCGCATGAACCGCTGCCGGTCGGGTTGGGCGCGGCGGTGGTGGCGGTGCCGCGTCTCGTCCTGCGTCCGGGTGATCCGGCGCGGGCCTGGCCGGCGGAGGCCGCGGTCCTGCTGCCGGGGCCGGTGGGCTACTGGGCCGGAAGCGTCGTGCCGATGGCGGTCGCGGTGCTGTGCGGCGGGGTGCTGTTCTTCCTGCTGCAGGGCCGGGTCGGGGTGGCTCGTCGGCGGCGGATGGGCCTGGATCCGGAGGCGCGGTTCGCCCGGCTGTGGGAGATCGCCCCGATGTGGGTCCGCCGGCCGGTCCGGGGCCGGATGATCCTCGGTCGGGCCCGGAGCGGGATCGTTACCCGGTTGCTTGCGACCGAGGACGCGTCCCTGCCGGTGGATGACGCGGTGCCGCGGCTGCTGCACCGGCGGGTTGCCCGCCGCCGGGGTGACCGGGGGGCGGTGCTGGTCGTCGGTCCGTCCCGCTGCGGGAAGACCGCGGCGTTGGCGGTGCCGGCGATCCTGGAGTGGGACGGCCCGCTGATCGCCCTGTCGGTGAAGACGGACCTGCTGGGCGCGACCGTGCGCCGGCGTCGGGCGCTCGGGCAGGTGCGGGTCTTCGACCCTACCGGTGTCACCGGGGAACTGTCGGCGACCTGGTCGCCGCTGGCGGAGTCCACCGGGCTGGCCGGGGCGCGGCTGGCCGCCCGGTCGATCGCGAACAGCACCGACTGGACCTCCTCCGGATCGGACATGAGTTTCTGGACTACCGCCGGTGAGGACCTTCTCGGCCTGCTGTTCTGGGTCGCCGCCACCGCCGGGCTGGGGATGGACGCGGTGGTCGGTTGGACGACGAGCATGGACCGCGACGGGGTGATGCGTTTCGCCCAGGCCTTCGCCCGTCACGATGACCCGGCGATCCGGGTGGACGGCGAGCAGGTGCTGGCCGGTCTGAGCGCGGTGTGGAAGACGGATCCCAAGCAGGTCTCGTCGGTGTTCCTCGTGGCCCGGCAGATGATCCGGCCGTGGCAGGAACCGTCGGTGCAGTATTCCGCGGCCGGGTCGGAGATCGGCCTGGACTGGCTGCTCGGTGACGAGCCCGACGACGAGCCCGACACCGCCCTCGACCCGTTCACCGACAACAACCCGTTCACCGACGGCGATCCGTTCACGGAGGATTTCGGTGACGCCGGGCAGCCGGGGGACGGGCCGCGGCGGCGGTCGAACAGCGTCTATCTGTGTGCGGATCTCGACGGGGCCGAACGGTTGGCGCCGGTGCTCGGGGGCCTGGTCGATGATCTGATCCGCTCGGTGTATACCCGGGTCGGGGTGACAGGTAAGCCGTTGGACCCGCCACTGCTCGTCGTCATCGACGAGGCGGGGAACTGGCCGATGAAGAATCTGCCCGGCCGGATCTCCACCTGCGCGGGCATGGGCATCCAGCTGATGCTCGTCTACCAGAGCAAGGCGCAGATCGACGCGGCCTACGGCAGCAAAGCCGACGTCATCGTGTCCAACGCGGTCACGAAGGTCTTCTTCTCCGGGCTGTCGGACAAGTCGACCCTGGACTACGCCGCCTCGCTGCTCGGGCAGGAGCATGTCGCCGCGCGCAGCCTGTCCAGTGATATCGCGCCGGGTGGCGGACGGCAGGGTATCAACGACGCGCCGACCAGGCTGGAACTCCTCCCGGCGCATCTGCTGCGCCAGGTGGCGCCGGGGCAGGCGTTGCTGCTGCACAACACGCTCCCGCCCGTGCACCTGCATGGACGCTACTGGTTTCGGGACCCGGCGCTGCTCGCCCTCGCCGCCGGGGAGCCGCCCCCGGCCCGGCCCGCGGCGCAGGGCGTGCGGCCGGCCGCGCCCCGTGAGGGGTTTGGTCGGGTGGTGCGGGCGGTTCGGGTGGTGCGCGTGCGCGGGCTGTGGAACCGCCGACACCGGTCGAACGGAACCGGCCGATGATCGCCACCGCGGGTCCGCGTCAGGGAACCCCGCGAGCCGTGTCCGTCGCGCGGCGGCGCGAACGGCCGGCCGTGGTCGAGACGCCGTCGGGAGCGTGGCTGGTCGGGGTCGACCCGCGGACCCGGCTGTGCGTCGCCGCCTACCGGCCGGCCGCGCCGGACGCGGGGGTGCTGTTCACCGTCCCGGCGCGCACGGTGACCGCCGCGTCGAGCTGGGAGCTGGAACCGCAGATCGGGATGGCTCTCGGCGACGAGGTACACGAGGCCCTGCGCCTGGCGGCGGTCACCGTGCGTCTGGATGCCGAGGCCGAGGGTGTCACCGTCGCGGCGCGCGGCGCGGACTCGCCTGGCCCGGATGAAGCCCGGGTTTCCCGGGCATCGGATCTGGTGCGGGTTCCCGGTCGCGGACCGGTCACCTACGCCGAGTCCCTGGCATGCTCCCGGGTGCTGCTGCGCTGGGAGGCGAGGGGTCTCGAGGACCTGTCCGACGTCTACCGGCTGGACGTCCTCGCGCTCAGCCGGGACATCCGCGAGGGGCGGCGGGAGCTCACCTACCGGCTGTCGGTGAACGACCGGGTGATGGTCGCCGGGAACGACATCGAGGTTCCCGGTGGCATCGTGGTGCGCAGCAGCGACACCGTCCGCGGCCTGATGGTGATGCTGACCAGTCCCGACCCGGAGCTGGCGCTGACCGCCGGGCAACGTGATGTTCTCCGGCGCCGCGATGAGCTGATGAGCCTGGTCGCGGAGAAGCCCGGGCCGTTGCGCCCCGGTGAGCGTGTCGAGGTCGCTCTGCCCGACGGGCGGATGCTAACCGGCACGGTCACCGCGGCAACCCGGGGCGCCGATCAGGATGTGCGATCCTACCAGTGGAACCCGGACCAGGCGTCACTGCCCGGTGGTTTTTTCGGCCCGCACGGGCTGCTGCGCGGCGGGATCGTCAGCCCCGCCCCGGCCGTGCGGGCCACCCTTCTGCCCGATCCGGCCGCCGGCTGATGACAGGTCCCATGCCCGAGGATCCGCGTTCCTCCTACTCGTACTTCACCGACCCGGCGCCGGTTCGTATCACCGTGCCCACCGGCTGGTGGCGGCTTCTGCCGACCACGGGGGCTGACGGTGCCCGTGACGTCACCGCCCAGCTGGTGCGCTGGCCCGGCGAGACCAGCACACCCGCCGTGATCGTCACCGTGGCCCGGTTGAGTCTCTGGGAGCTGGAGCAGACCCTCCGCTTTCCGTTTCCCCGGGCCGTCCACACGACATTCGCCGCCTCACCGCGGCGGGACGCGCTGGTTTTCCCCGGCCCGTCCGGAGGCTGGCAGGTCGCGCACGGACAGTTGCTCCTCGACGTCGGCCTCGACCAGGACGAACGGCCGTGGCGGGCCAGCCGCGTCGACCTCACCGGCCGCGAACCGGCCACCTACGGCCGGCTGCTGCACACCGACCCGCCGTTGCGGACCTGGCAGCGCGACCTCTACCAGGTCGACGTCGTCGGCGCCGGCACGGACGACGGCGTCTACGGCAGCCGGCACGACGGCAGCCGGCACAACCTGACCTACCGGGTCTGGCTGGGCGGGGACGTCGTCTTCGCCGGCGACGACGTCATGATTCCGGCGGGGTGGGATCCCCGGTCGGACGACGCCGTCCGCGAAGTGATCGGCCAGGTGATCTACCAGCAGTGGGACCGCCGCGAGCTGTCGTTCGCGCAGCAGAGCTTCCTGGACGTGCACCGGGAACGCCTCGCGCTCGAATCCGTCGGCCTGCCTCCGCCCTACCCGGCGGGCACCCGGGTTCGGGTCGACAGCCCGGGCGGGATGACCGCGACCGGAACCATCCGCCGGCCGGTCGTGCGCGGCGGTCGGACGACCGGCTACCTGTGGCGCCCGGACGTCGCCGACCTGCCCGGGCATCCCGGTCATGGACACCCCGGCTACCTGCTGCGCGCCGACGCCGCGCAGGTGCGGGCCACGTTGGAGGGAAAGGACACCGCGGTCGACGGACCGGACGGTCCGATGATCATCGCCTTCGGGGCGACCGTAGCGGCCGTTGACGACCCCCGCTTCGCCCGCGGCAAGGTCCTGCGTGCCCTCGACGAGGAGGGCCGGCTCGCCTACGACATCCAACCGGACGACGACCTGCGCGCCTGCCACCGGCTGCACGCCGACGACGTGATCCCGCTGACCGGCACCGCCTGGCCGACCGTCGACCGTCTGCTCCAGGCCCGCGACGCGGCGCACGTGCCACTGATCGCCGGCGAGATCCTGGTCACCGTCCGGGAAATCGCCGTGATGCCCGCCGTCGACCCACCCGTGGCGAACGCCCTCGTCCGCCACGGGTTGCTCTCACCGGACCGGGTCCTAGACCTGTCTTCCGCACGTGCGTGCGGTGAGATAGCTACGTGGTTGATTGTTCGGATCGGGTCGGGCTGATCGGGATGCGTGGTGGCGGGTC
>NZ_JDWE01000056.1:0-28249 GCF_000685765.2 Frankia sp. BMG5.23 | reverse complement strand
GGCCGGGATGAGAAACGGGCGGGAAACCGCGCGGACAAAGGTACCGGACCACGCGCCTAAAGCGAGATGCCACCGCGCCAGTCGCCTACCCTACACCGGCCGTGCAAAACCGATCGCATCACCCGACTTCCCTGGACACCGACGGTACGCACCAACCAGCGAACCGACCTTTCCTTATCCTGGGCGGCCCGGCCTACGACGCCCTGATCGCCTTCACCGCGGCCGAACATCAGGCGACTCTGATGAGTCTCGACCAGCGAGCCGCCGCCACCTACGAAGCCATCGGAATCACCGTGGGCCAGCTCGCCTCGTGATGACCGGCCGGCCCGGGTATCCGGCCGTGGTCGGGCAGAGCGGTGCGGATGAGGACCGGAAGATGTCTGGCGTGGGGCCCTACAGGTTCGCCGGCCGGCGCCGAAGGGTCGGTGGCCACGATCCCGGCATCGGCCGCGACCATCATGACCCACAACACCATGATCCAGCGACATCACGAATTAAAGATCAGTAGCGGCGGCCGCGGAAGGTACGCCGCAGGTCGTCGACCCATTGAGCGGGGATTTCCCAGGGAATGAAGTGGCCGCCGTGGTCGTGGGCGTTGAGGTTGACGTGGTTGTACCAGGCGGCGCGGTCGGAGTCGAGGAAGTTCTGAACCCGCTGGTCGGTACTGACGCCGGGTGGGTTTTCATAGCCGACGAAGGTGATGCCGGTGGGCGCCTCGATGGCTGGCTGCCGGTCGTGGGACGGGGTCCACGGGTAGCGGTTGTTGTTGGCGTAGGTGCGGATCGAGGTACCGATCGCGTTGGTCACCCAGAAGATCATGGCATGGGTGAGCAGGTCGTCTTTGGTGAAGACGGTCTCGATGTCGCCGCCGTTGTCGCTCCACTTCACCCAGCGTTCGAGTATCCAGGCGAGCATCCCGGCCGGGGAGTCGGACAGCCCGTAGGCGAGCGTGCTCGGGGCGAGCACGTGCGCGGCGAGGTGGACGGCGAAGCGCCTCTCCACGGCGACGATCTGGGCGTGGATGTCGTCAGGAAGGCCGTCGGGGATGGGCCGGCCGCCGCTGAGGTCCCAGGCCCGGTCGCCGTTGAACAGGGTGAGCTTCAGGCCGGAGCCAATGTGGATGGCGTACAGCTCGTCGGCGTACTTGTGCCCAAGCTGGCCGGTAACCAGGGCTCCGACGTCGCAGCCGGCGGCGGCGTACCTGTCGTAGCCGAGGGTCTGAGTCATGAGGGTGTGCCAGAGGTCGGCGACCTTCCAGAAGTTCAGGTCCGGGTTGTTCGGCAGCGGTACGGAGAACCCGAAGCCGGGAAACGAGGGGATGATCACATCGAATGCTTCGGTGGGATCGCCGCCGTACGCGCCGGGGTCGGCCAGCGGATCGATGACCCTGGACCAGTGCCAGAACGTCCAGGGCCAGCCATGGGTGAGGATCAGGGGGGTCGGATCGGGGCCGACTCCGGCCTTGCGCATGAAGTGCACCGGCACGCCTTCGACCTCGACCTGGTAGTGCTCGTAGGCGTTGATGGCGGCTTCGGACTTGCGCCAGTCGTAGCCGGTGCGCCAGTAGTCGACAAGTTCTTGCAGGTAGGCGCGGTTCACGCCGTAATACCAGTCCTCGTTGCCCGCATCGAGCGGCCAGCGAGTCAACTCCAGGCGCCGCTGGAGGTCGGCGAGCACGTCGTCGGGCACGTGAATCGGCGTCGGCTTCAGTGGGAACGGCCGGGTCTCGACGGCGTGCGACGGCGTGGTTTCGTGGCTCATCGTCGTCTCCTTGTTGTCGTCTCGTCATCATCGTCTTCGCATCATCGTCTTCCTACCGCCGGTCGACGTAACCGGTGAGCCGGTCGACGTATCGGGTGAGTCCGGCTCGGCCGGAACGACATCGCCGCGTGGGGATCGGGCGGGCGTGACCCGGGTAGGAGATGGCTATGTGGACATGGCTACGAGGGATGGCGGCGCGCCGCCGGGCCCATTCCCGTTCCGGGTCCGGGTCCGTGGACAGTTCGGCCTGGAACCCGTCCGGCTGGTGGTGGTGTCTCGACCACGGACGCGCGGAGAACCCGCCGGATGCGCCCGGTCATCGGCGCCTGGGTCCCTACGGCAGTGCCTCGGACGCCGAGAACTGGCGGCAGGGGTTGGACAGGCGCAACGAGGAATGGGACGAAGCGGACCGCCGATGGGCCGGGGACCGCTGACGGTGGTGCTGCCGGCACGGTCCGGTGGTCCTGTCGCCGGACCCGTACGGCCGTGAAGAGCGGCCGCCTCTGCCCGCGCTACCGCACCTCCGAGGACATCATCTGATTGGCCTGCGCATAGGGTGTCGCCTCGGCGGCGCATGAGAACGTACCTTCTTCGTGGATCTCCCGGGCCGCGCGCAGCACGGCCGCGAGAGCGATACGCGGCAGGAGGGAGCCGAAACTGATGCGGCGGACACCGAGCAGGCCCAGTTCGGTCACCGACGGGAACGGGGGCGGGCCCACCAGGACGTTCACCGGGCCCTGGACCCGCTTACAGACCTCGCGGATGGAGTCCGGGCCCAGCAGGCCCGGGGCGTAAAGCACATCGGCGCCGGCCGCCGCGTACGCCTGAAGGCGACGTATCGTATCTTCGAGATCGGGGTGGCCGTAGAGAAAGTTTTCGGCGCGTGCCGTGATGACGAAGGGGAAGGGCAGGCTTCGCGCGGCGGCGACCGCGTGGCCGACTCGTGCGACGGCGTCATCCAAGGCCAGGATCGGCGCCTGCGGTATTCCGGTGGCGTCCTCGATGGACCCCCCGACGGCTCCAGCCTCGGCGGCCAGCAGAACGGTCTTCTCGACGTCCCTGGGTGTCTGCGCGAAGCAGCTCTCGAGGTCGGCGGAGACCGGTAGCGGGGTTGCGGCGGCGATCGCACGGACGTTGGCAAAAGTCAGCGTGCGGTCGATCAGGTTCGCGCCGTCGGCCACACCGTGGCTGAAGGCCAGCCCGGCACTTGTGGTTCCGATGGCGACAAAGCCGGCCTGCGTCAGCAGGCGCGCGGTTCCGGCGTCCCAGGCATTTGCCATGACAAACGGACTGGCCTGCTCGTGTAGCTCACGGAATATCACCGCTTTGCGATGTTGCGCGGTCGTGTTGTCGTCCATCACATCAACTTTCCTGGGGGCAGTTGGGGCACCGGCGTGGATAGATGAGTTCTACGCGCTGGTCGACGGCCGGTGATGCGTCGCGGGTAGCGTCATCTTCGCAGGTGTCGCCTGCGGGTTTCGGCGCAACGCCGACATCAACGCGCCGCCCAGAATATTGCCGCAGGACGTGCGGTGAACGCGCGGGGAGGCATGGCATCGGCTGTGCCGACGAACCGCGAACCTCACTACCACGCCCCCTTTGGTGGGTGCGTAGGAGTCGGGATGCCCACCTTTCAGAGCGGGGAGGACGTCAGTCGCCAGCCCGGGACGCCCGCGGTGAGGGACGGTGGTTCTATGACCGACGACGACGATGACTGGGCCCCGCCGCCCGTGCCCCACGGCGACGGAGACCCGATAGCAGCCGCGGGCGAGGCGCTCAACGAAGCGGAGACCGCCCTGCGGACCTACGCCTGGATACCGGACGCGGACGAGGTCGATGCTGCCGCCGCCATCCTCCACCAGCTGGATTCCGGGCAGCATCGACCTGACGCCCCGGCCCGGTACCTCGTCCACCGGGCGCTGGACGAGACGTACCCGCAGCTGATCGCCTGGCGGCCCCGACCGCTGTACCTGTATGCGGCGGTGAAAACCGTGCAGCTTCTCGCCGCGGCACCGCCCACCCAGGAGCGTGACGATGCCACCCTCGTCGCCTGGGACCGCCTGACCGTCCTGCTCCGCGTCGTGTCCGCCACCGCGGGTGGCAGTAGCTGACATCTGCCCGGATCCGACATCTGCCCGGACCTGACACCTGCGCGACACCTGCCCGACACCTGCCCGCGCCGTCCCACCCGCACCCGGTGGCCGGCGACTGATCCGGAGGTGGCAGCCGCGATCGCCGAAGAAATAAGCTACATCGGCCCCCACCGCGGCGAGTCCGGAGGAGATGGTCGCGTTGCGTTTGGAGAGGTTGGCCCCGAAGTTGGCTCCTAGGTTGGCCCCGTGGACGGCGAGCCGGGCCGTCCGGAACCGGTCGGCGACCGCGTGCCCGGGTTGTCCGGAGCGTCACCGAGCCCCGCGCGCGAGGAGACCCGATATGGCGATCATGCTGGTCGGTGGGGTGCCGCTGCCGACAGCCCCGGCCCGGCGAGGACCCCGGTGGAGCGGGCGTTCAGGGCATACCTTGATACCCAGATGAAACAGACGCGAAGCGGAGTATCGGTGACTGACTCGACCATCATCTATACACACACTGACGAGGCTCCGGCCCTGGCGACGTACTCGTTCCTGCCCGTGGTCCAGGCGTACGCCGCGACGGCCGGGGTTAGTGTCGACAGCCGCGACATCTCCCTGGCGGGGCGGATCATCGCCAGTTTCCCCGAGGATCTCGAGGAGGCCCAGCGCATCGAGGACGCGCTCGCCGAGCTCGGTGAGCTGGCCAGGACGCCCGAGGCGAACATCATCAAGCTGCCGAACATCTCGGCTTCGATTCCGCAGCTGAAGGCGGCGATCGTCGAGCTGCAGAAGCGGGGCTATGCGCTGCCGGACTACCCGGACGACCCGAAGACCGACGAGGAGCGGGAGATCCGCGCCCGTTATGACAAGGTGAAGGGCAGCGCCGTCAACCCGGTGCTGCGCGAGGGCAACTCCGACCGCCGCGCCCCGGCCTCGGTGAAGAACTACGCCCGGACCCACCCGCACCGGATGGGCGCGTGGACACCCGACTCGAAGACGAACGTCGCCACGATGGGCGCCGACGACTTCCGCTCCACCGAGAAGTCCACGATCATCGCCGCGGCCGGCACGCTGCGCATCGAGCTTGCGGGTGACGACGGCAGCACCACCGTCCTGCTCCCGTCCCTGCCGGTGCTGGCGGGCGAGGTAGTGGACGCGGCCGTCCTGCGGGTGGCCGCGCTGCGCGAGTTCCTCACCGCGCAGATCGCCCGGGCCAAGGCCGAGGGCGTGCTGTTTTCGGTGCACCTGAAGGCCACGATGATGAAGGTCTCCGACCCGATCATCTTCGGCCACGTGGTACGGGCCTTCTTCCCGAAGACGTTCGCCACCCACGGCGCGACGCTCGCCGCGGCCGGCCTGTCCCCGAACGACGGGCTCGGCGGTATCCTCAAGGGCCTGGAATCGCTGCCCGAGGGCGCGCAGATCAAGGCCTCCTTCGCCGCGGAGCTCGCCGAGGGCCCCGCCCTGGCAATGGTCGACTCCGACCGCGGCATCACCAACCTGCACGTGCCCAGCGACGTCATCGTCGACGCCTCCATGCCGGCCATGATCCGTACCTCCGGCCACATGTGGGGCCCGGACGGCCGGGAGGCGGACACCCTGGCGGTCCTGCCCGACTCGAGCTACGCCGGCATCTACCAGGTCGCCATCGACGACTGCCGGGCGCACGGCGCCTACGACCCCGCGACGATGGGCTCGGTGGCCAACGTCGGCCTGATGGCGCAGAAGGCCGAGGAGTACGGCAGCCACGACAAGACCTTCGAGATCCCCACCACGGGCACGGTGCGGATCGTCGACCAGGCCGGCACCGTGGTGCTGGAGCAGGCGGTCGCCGCCGGCGACATCTTTCGCGCCTGCCAGACCAAGGACGCGCCGATCCGGGACTGGGTGAAGCTCGCCGTCGCGCGCGCCCGCGCCACCGGTGACCCGGCGGTGTTCTGGCTCGACGAGAACCGCGCCCACGACGCGAGGCTGATCGAGAAGGTCCGGGCGTATCTGCCCGGGCACGACACCTCCGGGCTGCGGATCGAGATCAAGGCTCCGGTCGACGCGATCGCGTTCTCACTGGAGCGGATCCGCCGCGGCGAGAACACGATCTCAGTCACCGGCAACGTGCTGCGTGACTATCTGACCGACCTGTTCCCGATCCTGGAGCTCGGCACGAGTGCCAAGATGCTCTCGATCGTCCCACTCATGAACGGTGGCGGCCTGTTCGAGACCGGCGCCGGCGGCTCCGCGCCCAAGCACGTCCAGCAGCTGCTCAGGGAGAACTACCTGCGCTGGGACAGCCTGGGCGAGTTCCTGGCGCTCGCGGCCAGCTTCGAGCAGTTCGCGCGGACGACGGGCAACGCGCGTGCCCAGGTGCTCGCCGACACCCTCGACCGCGCGACCGCCACCTTCCTCAACGAGGACAAGTCGCCCAGCCGCCGGCTGGGTGGCCTCGACAACCGCGGCAGCCATTTCTACCTGGCGCTCTACTGGGCGCAGGAGCTGGCCGCGCAGATCGGCGACCCCCGTCTCGCGGAGGCGTTCGCCGGTCTCGCCAAGACGCTCGCCGACCAGGAGAAGGCGATCGTCGACGAACTGATCGCGGTCCAGGGCTCGCCTGCCGACATCGGGGGGTACTACCAGCCCGACCCCGTCAAGGCCGCGGCCGTCATGCGTCCGTCGAAGATCTTCAACGAGGCCATCGCCAGCCTCGGCTGACGAGACCCGAGCGAGGGTCCCACGCCAAGGAGGGGGATCCCACGCGATAACGCGATGAGAGGAGGGCCCCGGCCTCCGGGTCCGGACCCGGACCCGGGGCCCTCCCGTCGTCGGCAGCGGCCATGCCGTGACTCCGTGTAGCGCAATGGCCTCCATCTGCCGCGGCGGAACTTCGCTCCAACGATGAACCGGCATATGGATTGTTATTCCGTCATCAACATGTCTGTTGAGGTTCATGGGCGGCGCCTAGCGTCAGCCGGGTAGTTGAGCGATTTTCCGGGCCAGTCAGTGATATTGAGCAGGGTTTCGGGCTGGTCGGTGATGACGACGTGCTGGAGTTGATCAGGTCCCGGTTGCCGGGCCTGTCGCCGGCGGAGCGGCGGGTCGCCGATGCGGTCCTGCCGGCGCCGCTGAAGGTCCTGGACATCTCGTGACCCGGACCGGCCGGGCCCTGATCTGACGCGTCCCCGCCGCCGGGCGATGCGGGCGAACGCCGCGGCCCGGCCGCCACAGCCCGGCCGCCGCGGCGGCGAGCAGGCAGCAGGCACCGGCTCCCGCCAGGGCCATCCAGGGGACCCAGCCACCCGGAGGATTCCACTGCGACGAGCCCAGGAACCAGGCCGGTCCATAGCTGCCCACGGCGCTGCGCTGCCAGTCCGTCCACAGGCCGACGGCATGCACCGCGACCACCGCCATGACGGCGACGGCGGGCCCCGCCCGGCGCAGGGTCGCGGGGATACGCGCGGCCCGCCGGGTCAGGATCTCCCCGGCCGCCAGGGGTACCAGCACCGCGATCGGCAGCAGGTACCGCCCGTAAACCGGGAAGCGCGTCTGCCGCAGGACCAGCACGTCGAGCACCACCGCGACCGCCACCACGCCGATCAGCACCGCGCCGAGGCGGATCCGCTGCCGCCAGGTTCCCACGACGAACGCCGCACCGAGCAGGACCAGCAGGCACGCGCCCCACGTCCAGTAGGCGAACGAGGGCATCCGCAGGCTCGCCCAGCCGAACACCCCGACCCACTGCCGTGCCCAGGCGGGCGCGTCGGACGACAGCTGCCGCAGCCCCTGCTCCGCGAGCTCACGGCGTATCCCCGGGTGTGGCTGCACGCGCCTCTCCCAGACCGCGGTCGCGACGACCCCGGCCACGGCGAGGGCGATCCACGGAACCGAGAGCCACCCGACCAGCCGGTGCCGCCGGGGCCCCTCCGTTGGCTGGGTCCCTTCTGTTGACCGGGGCCGCTCGACCGGCCGGGGCTGCTCGACGGCGGGTACCGCATCGACGGCCCGCGCCCGCGCGCGGGGGGCCGCGAGACCGGCGGCGATCATCGGGGTGAGCAGCACCCACAGGGGACCGGACGGCCGGGACAACGCCACCAGCGCGGCGACGAGGCCGAGGGCGGGCCAGATCCACCTCGGCGGCGCGCCCGGTCGACCGAGTCGCAGCGCCAGGGTGAACAACGCGGTCGCGCCCGCGATCTCCATCCCGTTCGTGCCGAGGACGGAACCCAGGAACAACGCCATCGGCGAGACCGCCAGCAGCACGCCGCCGACCGAGAGCAGTCCGGCGCGGGAATCCCAGGAGGCGAAGATAATGATCGTCAACAGCGTCACCACGATGGCAGCCGAGGTCGCCCGCCCGGCGTAGAGCGCGCCGTCCGCCGTGTGCGTGTGGATCATCACGGCACCCTCGACCGCGTAGAGATAGGGCTCATAGGTGCCCACGTAACTGAGGGCCCGCGTCGCCGGCGGCCGGGGGCGCGGACGGTCGAGGCACGCGACGGACACCCAGTCGCGGAAGAGGTCGCAGGGCAACCCCGCCGCGCCAGGGTTGAGCCCGGCGGGCAGGGCGAAGACGCGGCTGTTGCGATTGATCCAGTCGATCCGTTCGGCGCGGCCCGGTCCGTTGCCGAACGACGGATGTGCCAGCCTGCCGGGTGTTCCCGTCCATTGTCCGGTGCCCGCGCCGACCGCCTTCACGAAGTGGGCGGGCTCGTCGGGGCCGAACCCCGGCGGGTTGGTGGCGACCCAGGCCGCGACGAGCAGGAGGAACCCCGCGACGAGAAGCCGGGGAGGCAGCCGGGACGCACCCGGGGACCGGTCGGCCGTGCCACGCAGCCGGCCCCGCCGGCCCGGCCAGCCCGGCCGGCCCCGCCAGCCCGGCCAGCTACTTCGGCCACTCCGGTGATGCGCGGCACTGCCGGGACGGTCCGTCGCCGAACGGCACTCCGGTCCACCGGCCATGACTCCCCCGTCGCGCCCCGACGTCCGATGGTTCCCTCGCCCCATCGCACCCTGTCACGCTTATCTAACTCCACTGCATGATTGGCGGATTGGCGGGACCGGGCCGATCGTCCGCGGGTCGCCACCAGGGCCCGCCGGGCGGAACGGCGAGGCGGCGGGGCGGCGGGGCGGCGGGGCGGAGCGGAACTCAGCCGGCGCCGGGCACCGTGACGTTCTTCTCCGTGAAGCCGAAACCGGCCTGTCCGGCGGTCTGCTGGAAAGCGGTGAAGAGGTTCTCCTCGGAGTTGATGTCGGCATCCGTCGCGGTGCCGTTCTTCAACTTCCCGGTGAGGGTGTTGAACTTGTCGCTGATTGACTGCACCGCGTTGCACAGTGACGGGTTGGCCAGGGCGAACTTCTTGGCGACCTTGAGTTCGTGGACGGTGAACACGCCGGCGACCGCGGCCTTGGCGTAGGTACGTTTCCGTTTCGGGGCTCCGGATCGGAAGCCGCCGTTCTTCGCCGGCTTGTAGATGTACCGGTGGAAGGCCCCGAGCGCGAGGCCCGCGTGCACCGCGAACCGCGTCTTGGCGAAGGCCCTGCTGTTGCCGCCCGTCGGGCAGGCACCGCTGTACTCGGAGTCGTCGTCGGTGCCCGTCGAGCTGGATGCCGTGGCGCCCTGCACGGTCTTGGAGCCGCCGTTCGAGGAGTTGCACGCCCCGAGCAGCACGGCCGGGAGCAGCGCCACCAGCAGGACGATTCCCCATCGTGATGCGCGGCCCGCCGGTCTGGCGATCATCGAAGACATCCACTACCTACTTTCGACAGCGTTCGCCGGCATCGCGGATGTCCGGCGAACGATCTACGGCGTTACGCGTGCGATGGGTGACTCTAGACGAGTAGGCCCTGGATCGGAGCGGATGGGGCAAACGGGCAGGTGGGCAGGCAGGCAGACGGGCAGGCAGGCAGACGGGCAGGCAGGCAGACGGGCAGGTGGGCAGGCAGGCAGACGGCGGCACAACGGGGTTTCGGGTCAGCGTTCGCTGCCGGTGACCGGCGTGCTGCGGGCCTCGGCCGGGACGGACCGGGCCGCGGGGTGGACCCGCCCGGCCGGCCCCGCGGCGAAGGCCTGCAGCAGGGTGGTGGTGACCTGGGTGACGAACCGCTGCACCGGCTCCCCATGGGCGCCCGGCCCGCAGACATCGAGCAGGGCGCACACCCACGCGCTGGTGCCGGCGTCGAAGACACCGGCCCCGGACGGCGCCGTGTAGTAGCTGACGTCGGAGTAGTCGGCCTGACCGTGGCAGGCCACCGGCGAGTGGGCCAGCACTTCGATCATCTGTGGCGTCGGCCGGTTGGGATCGACGCGATCATATTCGGACCCGATCATGCCCGGGATCCGGCTGCCCGCCGCCAGCCCCGTGCCGGCCAGCAGCCAGTGACCGGGGTTGGTCACCACCAGATCGGCGTGCACCGGGTTGCACTGGTACATGCCGCCGGTGAGCGAGCTCTCCGGGTCGGCGTTCGGCGGCGACGGCCAGTTCGCGGTGATCTGGCTGTTGTCCCGCCCGTACAGGGGGTCCTCGTTGGCGACCTTGTAGCCCGTTTCCAGCCGGTCGGGCCCATGGGGCGTGGGCGCGAGCCGGATCCGGCGGTATACGGCGTTGGCGCCGAGGAAGGCGATGTTCGCCCCGGCGTCCCGGGCGGCGGTCAGCGTCGCCCGCATCCGCGGCGAGTAGTACTCGTCGTGCCCCAGCGAGATCACCGCGCGGGCACCGTCGAACAGCCGCGGCTCGGCATGCAGGTCGATGTCGGTGGCATAGGCGAGCGGCAGGCCGAGCCGCTCTGCCAGCGTCACCAGGGGCGCCTCGTTCCCGGTGAAGTCCGCGGCACCGTCGCCGTAGCCGTAGGGCCGGTCGAACGAGACGACGCGGGCGCGGTCGGCGAAACCCCGCAGCCCGTGGTAAAGGCTGTAGCCTCCCCAGGCGTTGTACGCCTGCCAGGTGGTGACCGAGTTGAGGATCACGATCCTGCCCTGCGCGGACGGGCTGCGCACCGTCAACGGCACGTACGACTGGAATCCGTTGCTGCTGTCGAGGCGGAACAGGTAGTCGCCCGGCGGCCACGTCGCCGTGTCGAAGGTCACGGTCGGGGCCCACGACGCGGCCGACACGGTGTTCGTCGTCGCGTTCATCGCCGCCGACGGCTGGACCCGGCCGGGCAGCTCCTCCCGCCGGGTGATGAGCCGGCAGGTGTGGCCGCCGTACCAGCCGATCCGGAACACCGAGACGGCGAGCCGGCTCGCCGTGGTGGAGGCGAACAACCGTACGGGCTGACCGGGGTCGACGCCGACCCGGTCCAGCCAGCCCTCGACCGCGTGGCCCTCGCCGAGCCGGGCCAGCCCGCAGTCGGCGCCGGGCCGGGCGTTTTCGGCCTTGACGTCGAACCCGGCGGGCGTGTCCGGCTCCGTGGGTCTCCCGGACCCGCCCGACGCGTCGGTACCGGCCGACGGCCGGTTACCCGCCGCGGGCGATGAGCCGTCACAACCGGTGCCGACCAGCCCGATCAGGCCGACCAGCGCGACGGCCGTCAACGCGACACGGGGTGACACGGGACGGGATCGCACGGCGCCCGACCGGACGATGCCCGACCGGACGATGCCGGAGGGGACGATGCGGCCGCCGGTCGGGCGCCTGTCCTGCCGCGACCACCACGTAACCCGCAGTCCCGACGCAATCTGCGATCGCAAGCCGCCCCCGTCCCTACCCGATCTTCACCTCGCTCCCGTGCCGGATCGCTATCCGATCGACCTGATGGCTCAGTGCGAGGATGTGGCGGGTCAACCGTAGCCGCAGGCCCGGGGGACCCGCCCAGCGCGCTGTGACCCTGTCCTGCGTCGTGACCCTGTCCTGCGTCGTGACCCTGTCCTGCGTCGTGACCTGCGCTGCGTCGTGACCTGCGCTGCGTCGTGACCTGCGCTGCGCCGAGGCACCCGTGATGCGTCGGGCACCTACTATGACCGGATGGTTGCGAGGCCGGAGGACGGCGTGAGCTGTCAGGCGCTGACTCCGGTCTTCGCGCTGCTGGGGAAGCGGTGGAGCGGTCTGATCATCAGTACGCTGATGGCTGGCCCGGCGAGGTTCTCCGAGATAGCGAAGCTGGTGCCGGGGGTGAGCGAGCGGATGCTGTCGGGCCGCCTCACCGAACTCGTCCAGGCCGGCCTCGTGGAGCGTGAGGTTCTCGAGGGGCCGCCGGTGGCGACGCGTTATCGGCTCACCCGGCGGGGCGAGGGGCTGCGCACGGCGCTGCACGAGCTGGAGGTGTGGGCGCAGGAGCATCTCGTCGCGCGCGGGGAGCCGCCGTGTCCCAGGACCCCCTGACCGGGGCTTGCTGACCGGGGCTTGCCGGGCCGGTGGAGGTGCCCGCGGCCTCCGTCGCGAGCCCGGATGATCTCGGGGCGCGGGCTCGCGACGGCGCGGGACCGGTTGGGGAGCCGGGTTGATCAGGGGGCGATGAACTGCAGGTCGAGCTCGATCTTGACCTTGTCGGAGAGGGCGAGCCTGCCGGCACCGAGCGGCAGGTTGAAGGTGATGCCATAGTCGCCGCGGCGGATCTCGGTCGTCGCGGCGAAGCCGGACCGGACGCGGCCATCTACGGGGTGAGTGTCGACCCCGTAGAACTCGACCGCCAGGGTGACGGGTCTGGTCACGCCGTTGATCGAGAGATCGCCGGCGAGTTCGTACTCCTCGTCGCTGCCCGTGACGGACGTCGAGGTGAACGTGATGGACGGATGGGACGCGAGGTCGAAGAAGTCGGCGGAACGCAGGTGCGCGTCCCGGTCGGGCTGGTTGGTGTTGATCGAGGCCAGGTCGATCTCGGCGCCGACGGACACCGACTCCAGGGTGTCGCCGACCGACAGCGTCGCGGAGAACGTGTCGAAGCGCCCGCGGACGTTGGTGACGCCGAGATGGCGAATCTGGAAGTTCACGCCCGAGTGCGCGGGGTCGAGCGTCCAGGTGCCGGCGGCCAGAGGCAGCGGAGCGACGTCGGACGGGGATGGCGCGGTCACGGGACCTCCAGGTCGATGATCGACTAATGGGGCGGTGGCCGTTGCGGCTGCAACGGTACCCCTACAAAACATTAGCGGCTAACGAAAGACAAGGGGTAGCGGGGCCCTGGCCCGCTGTCGGTTCAATGTTGGTACCGGTTCAATGCCGGTGCCGGTGCCTGTCCTCATGGGGGTGTCAGTCATGTCGCGTAGGCGGAGTGAGGCTTTCGAAGCGGCGGCCGGGGTGCGTGCCGGGGCCGGGGTGCGTGCCGGGGCCGGCGGTGACGAGGACGCCGACCTGCGGGTGGAGGAGCCGGCGTCGGCGGCGGCGGGGCTGGCGGGGATGGGGCATGCGGTGGCGCGGTCGTGGGAGCGGATGGGGCCGGCCCGGGGGTGCGGACGTTGCGGCTGGTGAACCAGGATCACGGGTTTGACTGTCCGGGGTGCGCGTGGCCGGATCCGCCGGTGGGGGAGCGGTCGGTGGCCGAGTTCGCCTTCACCCCGCCGCGCCGCCACGGGTTCGATGCGGTGGGGACGATCCGGGCGATGCGCGACGGCCGGGTGAGGGTGTTCCTCGGCATGGGCGGGAACTTCGTGGCCGCGAGCCCGGACACCGCGGTGACGGAGGCGGCGATGCGGTCGTGCCGGCTGACGGTCCAGGTGTCGACGACGCTGAACCGGTCGCATGTGGTGACGGGCCGGGCGGCGTTGATCCTGCCGGCGCTGGGCCGTACGGA
The DNA here is from genome assembly GCF_000685765.2 of Frankia sp. BMG5.23. Lineage (NCBI taxonomy): Bacteria > Bacillati > Actinomycetota > Actinomycetes > Frankiales > Frankiaceae > Frankia > Frankia sp. BMG5.23. The sequence continues at coordinate 14,702 of NZ_JDWE01000056.1, read as the reverse complement.
GATCGACGTGCAGGCCGCCGGACCGCAGCAGGTCAGCGTCGAGGACTCGATGGGGATGGTGCACGCCTCCCGCGGCGGTCTGGCGCCGGCCGGCCCGGGGCTGCGCTCGGAGGTGGCGATCGTCTGCGGCGTCGCGGCGGCCACCCTGGCCGGCCAGCCGGAGGTGGCCGAATCGGGGACAGCGGACCGGGTGGGGCTCGCCGGGGACTACCGGCGGATCCGCGCCCACATCGCCCGGGTCGTCCCCGGGTTCACCGATTACGAGGCGGGCCTGGCCGAGCTGGGGGGATTCCCGCTCCCGCACCCGCCGCGGGACAGCCGGACGTTCCCGACGCCGAGCGGGCGGGCCGCGCTGACGGTCAACACCTGTGAGGTGCTGCGGGTCCCGCCGGGACACCTGCTGTTGCAGACCGTCCGCTCCCACGACCAGTACAACACGACGATCTACGGCATGGACGACCGGTACCGCGGGGTGCGCCGCGGCCGGCGCGTCGTGTTCGTCCACCCGGACGACCTCGACGACCTCGGTATCGCCGACGGCACCCATGTCGACCTCGTTGGGGTCTGGACGGACGGGATGGACCGGCGCGCGGAGAACTTTCGCGTCGTGGCCTACCCGACCGCCCGCGGCTGCGCCGCCGCCTACTTCCCGGAGACCAACGTCCTGGTCCCCCTCGACAGCACCGCCGCCCGCAGCAACACCCCCACCTCGAAATCCCTGATCATCCGCCTGGAGGCAGGCTGAGACCGGGCCGGCACGGGCGAGTCGGAGGTATCCAACGGCCGGTCAGCCACGGTGGGGGCGGGTCCATATGATCATCTGGTCGCTCCTGTGCCCGGTCCGGCCTGTGGGCGGGTCCAATGGGTCGCCCGGCTGGGCGTATCGGTCGATCCAGGACGCGAGGGTGTCAGATGCGCCCACTCGAAGCCCCGGCGCAGGGGTGTGTTCCGGCGGCTGGATCAGGCCGTCGCCGGCGTCGATCTGCCGGCGGAAGCCCCCCGCCGGGGCAGAGCGTCCGCGGCGCCTGCGGGGGTGGCTGGTCTGCGTCGTGCGAGATCGGGTTCTTGACGGCGGTTGCCGGGGAGGATGCGGCGCTCCCAGCCGAACAGGTAGAGCAGGACGGGGACGAAGGCGAACTTGAACAGTTCGAAACCCTGCGCGGAGTTGATGAGGGAAGCGACCAGGAAGGGTATGAAGAGGGCGGCCGATGCCGGCCGTTTGACCAGCCGCAGCAGGACCAGGAAGATCGCTGCCAACAAAGCGTACGCGCCGATCCGACCGAAGTCGAACAGCCAGGTCACGTAGAGGGAGTTGGCCGCGTAGTTCCGGTCGTCACCGTATTTCTGGGCGAGATAGACGGAGTTCGAGTTCGGGCCGTAGCCGATGTTCGGATGACCGTTCTGCCGAGCCTCGGCCATGACGATCCGCGCGCTCGTGTAACGGCCGTTGGCGGTGGCGGGTGCCGTGTCATCGCCCAGCGCATCGAGTCCGGCGACGAGCCGGCCGAACGCGACCGTCAGGCCGTTGTTGCTGGCCAGGTAGCCGGTCGGGTCGATCCGGCCGATCCCGACGACGGTCAGTGGCAGGACGGCGGCGAGGACGATCGTCCGGCGGCCCCGGGCAGCCACCGCTCGAATCCCGTTGAGATAACAGAAGATCAGGCTGATAGCGGCGGTGAGCAGGACCGTGGGTGATTTGGTCAGCAGACCGGCGAGGACGACGAGTGCCAGGTTTCGCCACGACCTGCGCCGGACCGCCAGCAGGATCAGCACGGAGATGACCGGGGCCCAGGACGAGGGCTCGGCCAGCAGCCCGCGCAGCCGGGGCGTGCCGCCGGAGCCGGCGTCTACCCACACCGGCGCCGGTAGGACGGCGGCGACGGCATAGCCGGCCAAGGCGATCCACACGCAGCCCAATGACATCCGCCAGAAGACGTGTTCGAGGTGGCGGCGATCGAAGAAGAATGCCGCAAAGACGGCGATCGAGGCGTAGAAGACGCCGAACCGCAGGCTTGCCGCGAGGTATTCGGCCGCGCCGTCCGGGCCCATCGGGCCCATCGGGCCCATCGGGCCCATCGGGCCCATCGGGGCAAGGGAGTAAAAGCACATGACCGCCGCGATGAAAAGTACGGCCGACAGGCTGCGCAGCGCGCTGTGGACGAAGGTGGCACCGTTGCGGCGCGAGACCAGGGAGAGCACCGCGAGAAAGGAATAGAGAAAAACCTGGATCTTTGTGGTCGGGATGCCCACCCTGGCCGTTGGGGAGACCGGAACGGTGCAGACCAGATAACAGCCGACGAACACCCAGGTCGCCAGCCGGGCGGCCGGCCCGATCAGCTCGTTCTGCTGCGTCTGCTCCGCGGTTTCCGGGGCGGTTTCCCGCATCCCGGGGGAGCTGGCGGAGGTCGGATCGGGGCAATCGTGACCGATTTCATCACTAGCATTATAGATTTCCCTCCAAGGGGATAAACGCCGTGATTTTCCCGAAGCCCATGGGGAGCATGGTAACAACCACCGGAGCACTTTCCCGCGGCCTCCCTCGGCGGTGGGGCGCGGGTGTCGCCGCGGCGACCCTTTCCGGGGATCGACTGCCGATAGAGGCCGGACTGCTCGCCGGGCTTCCCACGAACCGGGTCACGACCCGGAGACCCCTTGCGCGGCACCGCGCAGCCGGGCGGCGGCGAACAGGTCCGCCATCGCCGCCGGGAAATCCTCGCTGATCTGTGGACCCAGCTCCGGGCCCACCTCGTCGACTCCCGGGCCGGCGATCTCCAACCGGTGGACGACCGCGGTCCGGCCGTCGCCGAGTGGCGTTAGCGTGTGCCGGATGATAACCCCTCGCGTAGATGGTCTGTCCGAAGACATTATAGGGAGGGTGATCCGGCGAGAGCCGGTGAGCCGTCCGAATCCCGTGCGCGGTGGTTTTCCCCGCCCGGCTCGACCCGCTGACCGCATTCATCCTGGACAGGCCCACTTTTAGGATCACCGGCGTGGCGACAGGCCCACTTCTAGCGTCACCGGCATCGCAATGCACACGCGGGAAGGAAGCCACATGCAGGAAAGAGGCCACGTGCAGAAAAGAAGTCATGTGCCACTGGGGCGTCACATGCGAGAAATCGGCCACGCGCGGGAAATGGGCCGCGTGCGGGAAGGAGGTCACATGCGGGAAACGGGTCACGCGCGGGAAACGGGTCATGTCCAGGAAGAAGGCCACGCGCCGCGGAGACGTCACGCGCGGCTGGTAGGTCACGGGCAGCAGGACATCGTGAGGAGGGGACGGCGCTCCCGGCGGCGCCGGACCGTCATCGGGCTCGTCCTCGCCGCGACGACCGCGGCGACGGCCGCCGCGACGACCAGCGCCCTCATCGACCCCGCCGCGGCCACCGGGCCGACCGCGGCTTGGCACCACACATCCTCCTACCGCGGGGATGTGGTCTCCGTCAAACGGCTACGGGTCCTGTCGGCGGAGTATGTGCGGGCGGTCCTGGCCAGTACCGGGTTCGACGCCGATCCGGAGGTGATCCGGTCGGGGGTGCGGACCTACCGGGTCGTGTACTACACGATCGACCCCCGTGGACGTCGGACGACCGCCAGCGGCCTGGTGGCGCTGCCGCGCACCGAGGACCGCTGGCTGCAGGTCGTCTCCTACGCCCACGGCACCGAGATCAACCGCGCGGACGCCCCGTCGACCGCGACCGATCTGGAGGCCAACTCCTGGGGGCAGGCCCCGGCCCTCACCTACGCCGCCGCCGGGTTCGCTGCGGTCGCCCCCGACTACCTGGGCTACGGCGTCGGGCCGGGTGACCATCCGTGGTTGGATGTCCCCTCGGAAACCAGCGCGTCGCTGGACCTGCTCCGTGCGGCGCGCACCGTCGCCGCGCGTGAAGGCCGGAAGTTCAAACGGGATGTGCTGGTCACCGGGTTCTCCCAGGGCGCTTCGGCGGCCACGGGACTGGGGAAGGCACTGTGGGCCGGCGCCGACCCGTCGTTCCGGCTCGGTGCCCTGGCGCCCGTCAGCGGAGCCTATGACCTGCGTTCCGTGGAGCTGCCGGCATGGCTGAACGGGCAGGTCGCATGGCCCTTCGGTGTCGGCTACACCGCCTTCTTCCTCGTCTCCTGGAACCGCCTGTACCACCTGTACCGCTCGCCCGCGGAGGTGTTCCAGGATCCGAAGGTCGCGACGCTCTTCGACGGCAAGCACACCGGGGAGCAGATCCTCGCCGGCCTGCCGGCGACCACCGGCAAGCTGCTCACCCCGCACGGCTTCGACCTGCTCCGCAACCCCTGGGACGGGCTGGCCGTGGGGCTGTGGGCGGCGGACCATACCTGTTCGAACTGGAACCCGAGGGCGCCGGTCCGGCTCTTCGTCGGCGGCGCCGACCATCAGGTTCCGCGGGCCAACAGCGAGCATTGCCAGGCCGCGTTCCTGGCACGTGGCGCCGACGCCCCGATCATCAACCTGGGACCCAACGTCGGTCATCTCGACTCCAACAAGGCCGGTACGGCCGCGGTCGTCCGCTGGTTCCGGCAACAGGTGCAGCAGTAGCGGCGAGTTGACGGACCAGGACGATCCATGCTCTCCGGCCTGATCCCGGCGCGGGCTGGGCCGGACGGTCGGGGCGCGGGTGGTTGTGGCATTCCACCCGCGTCCCGACTACCGCCGGTCCCATCGCCGGCGATGGTCGGTTCATCGCCAGCGGCGGTCAGGTATCTCGGCGCCTCTTGGGAGTGCAGACAAGATAATCAACGGTGTTGACGACGTTCCGACCGCCATTTTTGATCATGGCTAGATTCGGAAAGGCCACACCGGGGGCCCGATGGTTTCGGTGCGGACGGGGAAATTGGGGCTGGGCATATTGACCTCGAGTCCGAGCCTCTTGTTGATTTTGAGAGCGCGATTCGCATAAAAAGCGAGGATTCGCGGGGCCACTGACGCCACCGTGGCGGTGGCCGGCTCGGGTATGACGGCCGAAACTATCGCAGCTATGTCGACGCCGTTAGCGACCATCTCGGTCTCCTCTCTGGTGAAGAAGATCTTCCAACCCTTGTGGACGCTGGTGGCGGATGCCATTGATGCTCCGTTTATGTCTGACCTCAGGTCCCGACAGGCGACAGGCTTGCACCAGAGCGACGGAGACTCGATGGTAGTTCGCTGATGGCGCAATAAGCACTTACTTGCGGTAATGGCACCACTGGGCGTTTCCGCGGGCAGGATGCGGCCGACCGGGCGGGTGACCAGCCGTCGGACGACGACGATGCGCTGGGTGCTCGACACATCCCTGAAGCCCATAGGTGGCCCATGGCCGGCGTTGACCGCCTGAACGATCTTCCTGCCCGGCGGGATACCAGCTCCGCTCAAGAGAGGAAAGGAGGAAAGGAGGAACGAAGGGGGGAGGGGCCGGGCGAAGGAAGAAATGATCGGGCAACGGGAAGCGGAAACCCGACGCGCGCAGTCCGCCGTCCAGGGGGCGGGCTCAGGAGTGGCTCAGGAGTGGCTCAAGGGCGGTTCAGGAGACGGGCCGGGGGCTGCTCATGGGCGGGCCAGACGGTGGATCAGGCGCCGTGGCGTCGCTCCCTGGCGGCGAAGCTGCGCAGGGCGCGCAGGAAGTCGATCTCACGGAACGCCGGCCAGTACGCCTCGCAGAAATACAGCTCCGAGTAGGCGCTCTGCCAGAGCAGGAAGTTGGACAGCCGCTGTTCCCCGCTGGTGCGGATCACCAGATCGGGGTCGGGCTGGCCGGCGGTGTAGAGGTGCTGGGCGATGTCGTCCACGGTCAGCGTCGACGCGACGTCGGTCAGCGAGTCCCCGGCCTCGGCCCGCTCGTGCAGCAGCTCGCGCAGGGCCTCGATGACCTCCTGGCGACCCCCGTACCCGACGGCGAGGGTGACGTGGGCGCCGGTCGTGACGCTGCGGGTTGTCTCCACGGCCTCTTTGAGGACACGGGCCGTGCTGTCCGGCAGCGTGTCCAGCATGCCCGCGAGATGGACCTGCCAGCGGGCGTCCGGCCGCCCGAGCCGGTCGGCCACCACCTGCTCGATCACCTGCATGAGGAAGGCGACCTCGGCGTCCCCGCGCTGCTGCAGGTTCTCCGTCGAGCAGACGAACACGGTGACGTGTTTGATGCCGACAAGCTCGCACCAGGACAGGACGTCCTCGGCGTGCTCGGCGCCGTACTTGTGGCCGAGGCTCGGATTCGCCATGCCCATCTCGCGGGCCCAGCGGCGGTTGCCGTCCATGACCAGCCCGACGTGCGCAGGCAGTGGACCCGCCATGACCTGCCGACGCAGGCGACGGGTGTAGAGCGCGTAGAGGGGGCCGGCCGTCATCTGCACCTTCGATTACACCTTCGATTGTGGGACGCCCGGCGATCGCGGGGCACCCGGGGGAGGAGGAGTCCGGGGAGAGCCCATGGTCGGAGAGGGGTTCATGGCCGCTTCCGGCCTGTGGTCGATGGGCCTGTGGTCGATCTGTCGTCGGTGCCGTGGGTGTCGCATCGCCGCATGCGGGGGTAGCGGGGTAGCGGGGGTAGCGGAGGAGTGGAGGAGTGGAGGAGCGGTACGTCGGAATACCAGTGTGCCCTCTCCCGAAGAAGGGCTTCCGCGGGGGCTCGGGCCGACGCCGCGATCGGGCGGTCCACCGGTCACAGGACCGCTACCGGCCCACCCGCCCCGTGCAGGTCCAGCGCCGGAATCACCAGCCAGCTCTCGTAGCCCCCCGCCCGGGCGTGCCGGTTCGCCTCGGCCGGTGTCACGAAGAATCCGACGACACCTTCCACCGCCCGATCCGGTCCGATGAGGACCGCCAACGCCCATAGCGGGCCGGATTGCTGCGGATTCGCGGCCGGAATATGCGACCACACGTCCGACCAGCTCGACTGGTCAGCCGAGGACTCCATCACGCACCCCTCTTCACGCAGCTTGTCCGGAGCCACCCACGGCGGCCATGGCGGACGAAGGTCGACCGGCGAGAACCATCGGTATCACTATCGGTGCCGCCTCTGCGTCTTACGGTGACATTCGGTAAGTTTCTGTCCATACTCTCGCCACGGCGCTCCAGATGAACAGCTTGGCGCCTCGGGCCCCTCTTCCGTGCCTATTTCAACACGAGCGCCGGCTGAGACGTGACACACGGACCGCCGTTCGGCGATGCTTTGATGATTTGAGTTCTTCGGACCCGTTCCAGGCCTTCGCGGTCGGCGGTCCAGCGAGGGAGTTCGCGCAGGTTGTCCGCCATGGCCCTTGGTCTCTCGCCGGGCACCGCGGGGTTCAAACGTCTGCACGTGCAGCCGGCTCTCACGATGGGACCGGACCCAATTCTTCTGGAGTATGCACGCGCAGATGTACGGGCGTGCGCATGCGCGTACGCACGTCACACATCATCACTGCGCCGCCAGTTCCCGTGATCTGGGTGCAACACCCACCACCCGGGCGGGAATGGTCAGCCCCTGGTGGCCCGTTGTTGCGCGTTCGCGTAGACGAGTTGAAGTAGGTCGGAGCCGGTGACCACCGTGAAGACGGATGCGGCGAGCCGCGTCGGCCGAGGCGCGACGACCAGGCCGAAGACGAAGCCGGTGGCCATCCACTGCGCGGTGCAGAACGGGCAAGTGAGTAGCTCACCCACGCTGTGCCGGGCCGGGGGATGCTCGCGGACCTCCTCGGCGAGTTCCGCCGGTCCCGCGGTGCCGCGGAAGCGGGTGAAGGGGGCGCGCAGCGGGCTCGTCACCGGGTCCTTGGTGAGAATGCGGCTCAGCTTGTGCGTGGCGATCGTGACGAGAACCAGGTCGGAGACCGCGAACCGCTCGGGCAGGACCGCACCGGACACCCGGCCGATCAGCCCGAGAGCCGCGCACAACCCGCCATACGCCGACAGGGTGGCAAGATAGCTGCGCAGCGGGCGGGGCTCGTTGCCCGCGTACTCGCTCTGTTCCTGGCGCGCCGTGTTGGTCAGGCGGGCCAGGACACCGGTTTTCGGGGCACGCATCATGTCGGATGCCTGCCCACCGTCTCCGACGGTAACCAGGTGGAACATGCCCCGCGACACGCCCCGCCGGCCGCCGCCAGTGGCGGACCCGGTGGAGGCCACCGGGTCCGCCGCCCGGGTCCGTGCGGCGGGAGGATAGGGTCATGCTCTCGTCGGCCGGCCTGGACGAGTTTGTCGCAGCTTTCGGGGTTGTCGGCCGGGTCTCGTTCAGGACTCCGGTGCCGCGTCCCCGTGGCCGTTCGCGTTGGCACGCCGGGTGGTCGTGTTGAACATGCGGGTGAGGTACTCGGTGCGCAGGACACCGCGGCCGTCGGCTCCGACATAGCCGACGTCGCGGGTGAGGTAGCCCTCGGGATAGGTGTAGCCGGCGGCGGTGACCTCGCCGTTGCGGGTCCACCAGGCTTTGCGCTGGGTGCGGCAGCGGTCGCAGGCGTGGATGACGTGGTAGGCGCGGGCCTCACGGTCCCAGGTGGCGCTGTGGGGCTGCCAGCGGTGTCCCATGGTGCGGCATTCCACGAAGCTCACGGGCAGGTCGTGCGCCCAGGACTCGATGCTGCGACGGGGGGACTGCTCGGCCATCAGGGTGTTGGCCCCTTTCCGGGGAGACGGTGCGCGGGACGGGAACGACGAATGTAACGGTGGGAGAACGCCGACGGTCTCCTGGAGTGATCCTGCCATCCGGACCCGGTGTGGGTCTCTTCGGTGGGCATGCTGGCGCGCCCCCTGTGACCAGGGTGTATTGGCAATGGACGGCCTACTGTAGTGGGTACGGAGGCAGCGTTGTCGTGCACGCGATTCACGCTGCCGCCTGCTTCACCGCAACCATCGACACTTTCGGTGAACGGCCTGCGGTTGTGGGGCGCGCGGGACGGGGACCTCGAGGCCGAGGTGGAGGCCGAGGTGGAGGCCGAGGTGGATGTGCACGGCTTCCAGCACGCTCACCCGGGCATGGCCGCCGATGGCGAGCGCGACGGGCCGATGATCACCTTCTTGCCTGTGGGTGCCCCTGCGGTAGTGGCATGCAATCGTGGAAGAGTGCGGGGACATCGGCCCATGGGCGGTCACGGGGGTGCGAGCCGGACCGCGGTGCTGGTGTGCCAGGGGCGGGCCGTCGCGCACGGGCGCATCGCTGTCGACCGGTTCGACGATCCGACAGCGATGATGTTTCTGCGCGCCGACGAACGGGGCGTTGTCGAGTGGGTGCGCGGTGGTGTCCCGCCGCGGGGGTGGGGGGCGCGGCTTGAGTTTGAGATGGTGCGGGCCTGCGGTGAGGTGATGGTGCCGCGTACCGTCGCCATCGACGAGGCCCTCCGGGAGGCCGTCGGTGGGGCCGACGGCGATCGGGAGGTGCGGCGGGCGGAGCAACTGGTGGTTCTCGGCGCGGGCCTGGACGGACGGCCCTGGCGGATGCCGGAGCTCGCCGGCGTCGCCGTATTCGAGGTCGATCATCCGGCGTCCCAGCGGGACAAGCTCGACCGGCTCGGGGACGCGGATCGGCTCGGGGACGCGGGGCCGCCGGGAACGGCACCGCGCTTTGCGCCGGTGGACTTCAGCCGTGACGACCTCGACGCGGCCCTGACGTCGGTGGGGCATCGGCCGACGGTGCCGACGGTCTGGATCTGGGAGGGTGTCGTACCCTACCTCACCCGTGGCCAGGTCGCCGCCACGACCCGGGTCGTGGCGGGGCGCTCGACCCCGGGAAGCCGCCTGATCGTTCATTACCACGCGCCGGCGCTCTCGGCGCTTCTCGGCCGGCTGGCGGCACGGGTGCTGACTATTGTGTCACGGCGCCCCGATCCCATGGCCCGCGAACCCAACCGCTCGGCATGGACCCCCGCCGCGATGCGTCGGATGCTCGCCGCCCACGGCTTCACCGTCCGCCGCGACGACGACCTGCTCACGCTCGCCCGGCGACTGGCGGTGCCGGTTCGGCACCGCCAATCGCTGCGCAACGGCCACGTCGTCGTAGCCGACCTCCTCGTGGCCGACTTCGACACGGTCTGACCCGCCCTGGTCTGGCGCCACCTCGCGCGCTCCGCTCACGCGAACCGATCCGCCAGTCACCCTGATCCGCCCGTCACCTGACCTACTTACAGTATGTAGCGCCATCGTGGGTTTCGGTTGGGGTTGACCGGGGATGATGTCCAGGGCACCCGTGTGGGGAAACCTGCGAGACCGCACTCGGCGATCGTGGCGACCGACCGGCAAGACACTGCGGACCGTACGCCGGTCGGTCGTCTCCGCGGCCGGGCACCGGGGGAACCGGAGCCACCGGAGGAGGTGAGAGGGGCCGGGTCAGAGCCGGTTGCGCAGCAATTGCTTGCCCTCCTCGGCGCCCTTGCGGCTTTCGTTCTGCGCCCGGCGGAACAAGCTAGCCAGCTCCTGGTCGTCGTCGCGCTCGGCGTCGCCGATGTAGGTCTCCAGCCGCAGCGCGTTGCTCAGACACCGCTCCGTGAACCACAGCAGGTCGTACTGGGCGTCCTTCGTGCCGGTGACGTTCCCGGTCTCGGCTGTCGTGGTCATCTGATCGGCTCCCTTCATCGGGGTCTGCGGATACACATCCTTCGGAGTACCAGTTCCCGCACGGGCCGCTCTTACCCGTCTGTCCGTCCGTGGCCCGAGCACGAGCGACCAACCGCAGAAGATCGACAGCCCGCTCGACACGATCCACGATCACGCCCGCGCCGCCCATGGCACCGCCTCCCCCGGGTGATCCGTCGTGATCCGTCGTGATCCGTCGTCTATGATCCCGTACCGGGGTGGTGCTCCGTTTTATAAGATCCCGGGGTGTCATCGGTCGTCGGCCGGGACTGAACCCGCAGGCCATCGGTCATGATCGAGAGCAGGGGTCGAGCGTGGTCCGCCCGCTCCGGCGCCTGTTCCCGGATCCAGCCGATGGCGGTCACGAGAGAGATCACCTCCTCGACCCGCACGTCCGACCGGACGTCGCCGGCCCGCTGGGCCCGGACGAGGAATGCCAGCGTCGCCTGCTCGAGGGAGTAGCAGGACGCGTGCAGCCCCGTCTCCTCGTCGCGCACCATGGTGAGCAGCCTGGCGGCCACCCCCCCGGTAGGTCGCGATGTGCGCAATCAGTTTGTCGAGCCAACCGAACAGCGCCGCGCCCGCGTCCGGGGCGTCCAGCAGCCGGTCCACCTCGTCGAGTAGCGCGGCGGTCCGGTCGTGCGGCAGCGCCTCGAGCAGCGCGTCCCGGTTGGGAAAGTGCCGGAAGAGCGTGCCGATCCCGACCTCCGCCTGCCTGGCGACCTCGTTGAGGGAGATGTCCCTGTCGCTGCCGGCGAAGGCGCCCCGGGCCACCTCGAGGATCCGCTCGCGGTTGCGGCGCGCGTGCGAGCGCATCGGCCGGTCCGCCGTCGCCACGCTGCTGGCCGTGTGCACCTCCGGGGGGCTCGGCCGTACGCCCCTTCGAGCCTACGGAAGCTTGGTCGTACGGAAGCTTGGTCGTCACGAGGGGTGTGCTGGTGGTCAGCGGCGCGCGACGGTGCCGAGCGCGACGGCGCAGAGCCGTTCCCCGTCCCTGTCTCCGCCGCGGTCGAAGACCTCGCAGCGCACGGTAACCAGAGTGGAGCCGGCGTGGACGACCTCGGCACGGGCGATGAGCTCGTCGCCCCGCGCCCCCCGGAGATAGTTGATCTTCATCTCGGAGGTCAGGACGGCGTCCCCCGCGACGCTGCCGGCGGCGAAGGTGAGGGCAGTGTCGGCGGCATAGCTCAGCGCCCCGCCGTGCGCGGCGCCGTGCTGCTGGCGTAGATGATCTCCGAGCGGGATGGTCAGCTCGGCCACCCCCGCCTCGAAGCGACTGAGCCGGGCGCCGAGCAGTCGACTGAAGGGCTGGGCTGCGAGTAGCCCGCGGGCCACGGCGATGTCGGGCGTCATCGGCTCTCCAGGAAGGTGTGCCTGCCGGCGGGGTGCCTACCAAGCAGTGTGGGCCTTGGGAGGTTCGTGGGTCGTCAGGGACTGGGCGCGGGTGGCGGAGGGGTGACGACACGATTGGCAGTGGTCTCGATGGCGGACTGCGGACTGATGATCTGGGCCGTGGCCGGCTGCGGTCGGCTGAGCCACTGCTTTCGTCTCGCTGCTCGCCTGAATCCAGGGCGAAGCGATGGTTATCCGCCTGGCGCGGTGTGTAGGAGGTCGGCGGTATGTCGTGAATAGGGGTTGCGGCGGGGTTTTCGTGCCAGGTCGATCCAGGGTGGAGGAAGGAACTCGGGCCGGCGGTCGGGGCCGAGCCGGACGGTCCAACCCTGGTGGTGCACGAACCGGTGATGATATCCGCACAGCAAGACCAGATTGTCGAGCGAGGTTTCTCCGCCGTCTATCCAATGACGAACATGGTGAATTTCACACCACGACGACGGGCGGTCACATCCCGGATATGCGCAGCAGACATCGCGGGCGATGACGGCGCGACGCAGATCCGCCGGTGCGCTCCGGTAGGCACGACCGACATCCAACGGAACGCTGGCCGCATCGAACAGCACCCGGCCGACCGAGGCGTCACAGGCCAGGCGGCGCAGCACACCGGCCGGCAGCGGCTGACCCCAGCCGGTCGAGGCCGGAGGCCCGCCGTGGCCGAGCAGCGCCGCCCACGGCACGGTCACCGTCAGATGCGGGCGCACCCCACCGGTCACGGGCAGAACGCCGGCACCGAGCACGCGGTGGAACAGCTCGACGAAGGCGTCGGCACGCCGCCGCGCCGGGGAACGCGGATCGGCGGTGCCGTCATCGCCGGGGCGGGGTCCGGCCAGCGGATCCAACGCCGAACGCAGCAGGGCGGCGGCTTCGGCATCAAGGGTGCCGCTGATCCGCGTGGTCCCGCCCGGCAGGTCGGTCAACCACAGACCCCGCCGGTCGGCAGGATCACTACCGGGACCCGGCCTACCGTCCCGGTCGCCCGCATCGCTCTGGTCGCCCGCATCGCTCTGGCTGTCCGGGTCGTTGTGGTGACCGGTGTCGGTGGGCCCGTCGCCGCCGGGGCTGGTATCGATCTGGGTGAGCTGTTCGCGCAGGTGCCGGCCGAGACGGGCCAGCTCCGCGGGGTCGAACATCCAGGCCAGCTCCAGCAGCGAAGCCTCCGCGGCGGTATACACCTCGGCGCCGAGGCCACGCGGCAGAGAACGCAGCGCCAGGTGGATCTCCCATGCTTGCTCTACAGTGATCACACCGGCGGTCAGGGCAGCGCCGGTCGCGGCCAGCGGGCCATCCACGGCAATCGCGAGATCAAGCAGACGCCGGGCGTCAACGGGACGCATCCGCAGCCGTTCCCGCAGCAACGCTGCCGTACCGGCCGCGCCCTCCCGCGCGGCCAGGTTCCGCCCATGAGCCTCCCGCGCCAGCGCGAGCCGCACCGCGGCAAGGCGGGCCAGCTCCACCGAACAGTCGTCCAGGGCGCCGTACAACTCGGCGTCCGACAACGACCACACCGGCGCCTCTACCAGGCCACCCACCTGCCCGGCCACCCCCACCAACCCGGACAGCACCCGATGCTGCCCGGTGGCGGGATCGGTGGCGGGATCGGTGGCGGGATCGGTGGCGGTCATGGATCAAGCGTAGATCACCCCACCTCGGATGTCGAACCTATGTTCGATTACCGTTACTCGGTGCTGTGGTTGCCGAGCGGGCAGGAAGGCCGTTTCGTTGTGGCCGGCAGCGCCGGCAGCGCCGGCAGCGCCGGCAGGGCGACCGCGAGCGTCGCGACCCCGATCGGCACGTTGATGAAGATCCAGCGCCAGCTTGCGGTGTCGGTGAGGACGCCGCCGAGCACCTGGCCGATCGAGGCACCGGCGGCACCGGTGAAGCTGAAGACGGCGATCGCCCTGGCCCGCTGCCCGGGCTCGGCGAACAGTGTCCCCAGGATGCCCAGGCTGACGGCGGCGGCCATCGCGCCGCCGATCCCCTGCAGGAAACGCGCGAGGATCAGCATCGCGGGGCTGCCGGCCGCTCCCGCGAGAGCCGAGGCCGCGGTGAACACCGCGGTGCCGGACAAGAACATGCGCCGCCGGCTGATGAGGTCGCTAAGCCGTCCGGCCAGCAGCAGACTTCTGAAGGCGATCAGGTACGCAAGTAGTACGTCGTAGCAACGCCTGATCTACAGGGTAGAGAAAAGTTGCGATGACCCCAGATGTGGCAGGGGACCCCAGCGAGGCCCGCATGCTCGGGGCTTCGCCGGGGTCCCAAGGGCCAGCCGACGGAGGGTTTGGAGTCAACCCCGCCGGCTGGGGCTCAGATGCACTGACCTCGAACCCGAGATCACGGGATCATCATGGCCATACAGGTCGTGGTCAGGTCAGGCGCCACGTGGCATAGCTACGCGCCAGGGCGGCTCGGTTCTGAGCGGCAAGGCTGTCCGACTGCGCCGCTCGCATGCTCCACAGTCCCGCCACGTGGCAGGCGAAGGCGGTCCGGTCCTCGTCGGTGCCGCCAGCCCAGCAGTCCAGCCCCGCCGCCCACTGCTCGGCCTGCTGGGGGGTATGTCCGGCGCCAATGAGACGGATCACCATGAACGCGGCGTCTACCCAGCCGGCACCCTGCGCCGGCCAGCCCCAGTCGACCACCCAGACACGGTCCTCTCTGATCATGAACTAGTGGGCATGAAGGTCGGTGTGAATCAGCCGGTTCCCGGCCACGGCGTCGACTACAGCGCCCGCGTGGACGGCCGCGGTGGCTACGTCCCAATCGGGGAAAACTCTAGCTGGAAGCGTTT
>NZ_JDWE01000055.1:0-28538 GCF_000685765.2 Frankia sp. BMG5.23 | reverse complement strand
TACGAACGCAACGGCTACAACTTCCTCGGGTTCCTCTGCCTGGCTGCCGCGATCACCTGCTGGAAGAAGCTCCCGCACTCGACGTGAGACACGCTCTAAGCCGGGCGGCTAAGCGTCGGACAGGCGCCGCAGCACGTTGCGGTCCGTATGGGCGACCGGGTCGGACACCCGCTCGTGATCGATGGTGGTCGTGGAGGTGTAGGCGAAGCTCCCGTTGCCGGTGACGGTGATGCTCACCTCGTAGCGGATACTGTTCGCAGCGCGCGCCAGGTAGGGGTTGGACAGGATGCCGTACGTGGGGGAGCCGGCCTGCGCCCGCAGGGTGAAGTCGGTCGCGTCCGGCGCCACGGCACCACCGGCGATCAGGACCGCACCGCGGGGCACCATGAAGCACCGCATGACGTGGCCGAGATTGGCGTCCCACAGCCAGTAGCCGATCTCAGTGTGGAACGCCTTCTCCTCGCCAGCCCGCCACGCGGCCATGTGGTAGTCGAGGCCGTAGAGACACTGCGGGCCGTTGTCCACGGGACCGAAGGGCTTGAAGGTGACCCTCTCGCGGTACGGGGTCTCGATAATCGTGCCCTCGGCGTTGCCGAAGGCAACGTCCACCCCCTGGTCGCCCTCCCACGCACCGGCCAGGGCCGCCAACGGACCGAACTCCGGGCCGACTTTTCCCGCCTTCTCCGTCTTCCCTGGCTTTCCTGTCGTTTTCGTCACCGCAAATCCTCCTTGAACGAGGAACCACCTACAGGTGGCACAATTCCGGAACATGCCCGGAACATCTCGACATTACTGTCAAATTCCTGCAAGCCGCTGTTGCGCGACTCTCAAGCCGCGCCGGACGGCACATTCACCGTGCTCACGGGCTCGCCCTCAAGATCGAACATTTCGCCGGTCTGTGGGCACGGCGCTTTGGTGGGTACGGCGCCGCTTCAGTCTTACGTGGTGGTGTGGCGGGGGTGGGCGGCTTCGTGTTCGTAGGTCTGCCAGCGCCCGAGGATGTCGCGTTGGGCGAGTGCCGCGAGCTCGTCGGCTTCGTCGGGGTTGACGGTGTTGAGGAGGGTGAACCGGGATTCGGTGGCGGCGAACTCGCTGAAGGGGATGGACGGTGCCCGCGAGTCGAGGGAGAACGGCCTTTCCGCGCGGGGGTCGACCCGGTAGAGCGGCCAGTATCCCGATTTCACCGCGGCTTTCTGGTGGGCCAGGCCGTCGGTCATGGTGATGCCGTGGGCGATGCAGTGGCTGTAGGCGACAATGAGGGACGGGCCGTGCCAGCTGGCCGCCTCGTTGAAGGCTTTCACCGTGTGCTGGTCGTTGGCGCCGAGGGCGACCTGCGCGACGTACACGTCGCCGTAGGCGGCGGCGAGCAGCCCGAGGTCTTTCTTGCGGGTCCGTTTGCCGCCGCCGGCGAACTTCGCGACCGCGGCGCGCGGCGTCGACTTCGACGCCTGCCCACCGGTGTTGGAGTACACCTCGGTATCGAGGACGAGCACGTTGACATCGCGTCCCGACGCGAGCACGTGGTCGAGGCCGCCGAAGCCGATGTCGTACGCCCACCCGTCCCCACCGATGATCCACACGCTTTTGTCGACGAGGTCGTCGAGGACAGCGTCGAGGGTGGTGTCGTGGTCGACGGTGGCCAGCCGCCGGCGTAGTTCGGCCACCCGCTGGCGTTGGTCGAGGATGCCGGCCTCGGTCGACTGGTCGGCGGTGAGCAGCGCCTCGACGAGCGTGCCGCCGACCGTCGCGGTCTGTGCGCGCAGCAGTCGGCGGGCCTCGCGGGCCCGGCTGTCGAGCGCGAGGCGTATCCCGAGCCCGAACTCGGCGTTGTCCTCGAACAGCGAGTTCGCCCAGGCCGGGCCGCGGCCGTCGGTGCCCGCCGACCAGGGTGTGGTCGGCAGGTTGCCGCCGTAGATGGACGAGCATCCCGTGGCGTTGGCGACGATGATGCGGTCACCGAACAGCTGCGTGAGCAGTTTGAGGTAGGGCGACTCCCCGCAGCCGGCGCAGGCGCCGGAGAACTCGAACAGCGGCTCCCGTAGCTGCGAGCCGCGGACCGTGTCCGGTGGGGCGAGCGCCGGTGGGACCGCCGGCAGCGTTTCGCGGAACGCCCATCCGGCACGTTCCTCCTCGAAGCGGGGTGCGGCGTCGACCATGTCCAGGGCGCGATGGCCCTCGATCTCCCGGCTCTTCGCCGGGCAGGCCTCGACGCAGATGCCGCAGCCGGTGCAGTCGTCCGGTGCCACCTGCACCGCGAGCCGGAACGCCGCGAGGGTGCGGTCCTTCGGCTTTTTGTGCCGGAACGACGCCGGCGCGTCGGCGAGCCGCGCCGGGTCGAACAACGTCATCCGGATGGCGGCGTGCGGGCAGGAAATCGCGCACTTGCCGCAGTCGATGCACAGGTCCGCATCCCACACCGGAAGCTCGCGGGTCAGGCCGCGTTTCTCGTACCGGGCCGTCCCGACGGGGAAGGTGCCGTCAGCCGGTAGTGCGCTGACGGGAAGCAGGTTCCCCTCCCCTGCCATGATCCGCGCCGTCACCTGCCGGACGAATGCGGGCGCCTCGCCGAGCAGCTGCCGGCGCGCCTGGCCCGTGACCACACGAGCCTGCAGGTCGACCTCGTGCAGGGCGTCGAGCGCGGCATCGATGGCGGCGAAGTTACGCTGCAGCACGGCGTCACCGCGTTTGCCGCGGGCGGCGCGGACCCCGTCCTTGACCGCCGCGATCGCCTCGTCGCGGTCCAGCAGACCGGACAGCGCCAGGAAACAGGTCTGCAGCACCGGGCTTACGATCCCGGGCATGCCGGCCTGCTTCGCCACCCGGTCGGCGTCGACGACGAACAGGCGCGCATCCCGGTCGAGCAGGTGCCGCTGCGCGTCGGCCGGCAGATGCTCCCACACCTTCTCCGGCGCATGCGGGCTGTTGAGCAGCACGGTGGCACCCGGCGCGGCCACGGCGAGCACGTCCACCCGTTCCAGCAGCGAGGACTGATGACAGCCCACGTACTGGGCGTTCTGGATAAGCCACGGGGAGTCGACCGGTCGTGGCGACAGCCGCAGATGCGAGACCGTCATCGACCCCGACTTCTTGGAGTCGAACACGAAGTACGCCTGCGCGTGCAGCGGCGTGCGAGCTGCGACGATACCGGCCGTTGCCCGCGTGGCACCCACCGTGCCGTCGCTACCGAGCCCGTAGAACACCGCCCGCAGCACGTCATCCGGCTCCGGGACACGGTCGTCGTCCACCTCGAGCGACAGGTCCGTGACGTCGTCGCGGATACCCACCGTCACCTCCCGGCGCGGCGCCGCGCCGGCCAGCTCGTCGAACACCGCCGCCGCCATCGCCGGGGTGAACTCCTTCGACGCCAACCCGTAACGGACACCGATCACCCGCGGCATCCGCTCGGGCCGTTCCGCGAACGCGGCGACGACATCCAGCCGCAACGGCTCACCCGACGCGCCCGGCTCCTTCGTCCGGTCCAGGACCGCGACCGACCGCACCGTCGAGGGCAGGCACGCGAGCAACGCCCGGCCGTCGAAGGGACGGAACAAACGAACCTGGACGAACCCGACCCGCTCGCCTCGCTCGACCAGCCGGGTGACCGCCTCCCGCACCGCCGACCGACCCGACCCCATGACGACCACAACCCGCTCGGCCTCGGGATGACCCTGATACTCAAACAGACGGTAGGCCCGGCCCGTCGCCGCGGCCAGCCGGTCCATCACCCCCTGCACAATCCCGGGAACCGCGGCGTAGAACGTGTTCGACGCCTCCCGGGCCTGGAAGAACGTGTCGGGATCCTGGGTGGTGCCCCGGATCACCGGACGGTCGGGGGACAACGCCCGGCGGCGATGGGCATCGATATGCCCGGCAGCCAGCAGACCACCCAGCGTGCCGTCGTCGAGCAACGCCACCTCGTTCAGCTCGTGCGACGTGCGGAAACCGTCGAAGAAGTGCAGGAACGGTACCCGCGACTCGAGCGTTGCCGCATGCGCCACCGCGGCCAGGTCATGCGCCTCCTGCGGCGACGCCGAACACAGCATGGCGAAACCGGTCGACCTCGCCGCCATCACATCACTGTGATCACCAAAGATCGACAGTGCGTGCGTGGCCACGGTCCGGGCCGCGACGTGAAGAACCATCGGCGTGAGCTCGCCGGCGATCTTGAACATGTTGGGCAGCATCAGCAGGAGACCCTGCGAGGCGGTGAACGTCGTCGACAGCGCACCCGCCTGCAACGCCCCGTGCACAGTGCCGGCGGCACCACCCTCACTCTGCAGCTGGACGACCTCGGGCACCGCACCCCACAGGTTCGGGCGGCCCTTCGCCGCCCACGCATCGGCCAGCTCCCCCATAGCCGACGCCGGGGTGATCGGATAGATCGCGATCACCTCGCTCGCCAGGTAGGCCACCAACGCGGCGGCCTCGTTCCCATCGATCGTCTTCTGACCCATACATCCCAGACTCAGGCGTCCGGAGGCGGATCGAGGAGGGACTTCCTTCCCGTCCCCGAAGGCGGAAGTCACCAGTATCCGACTCCCGACGACGTTACCGATCCAGAAACAGCCGTAGTCTGCTGGTGAACCGGACGCGGAAGCATTGCGGGTCCGGCCGAGGAGACACGACGTCCCTCCGCCGCCGGGCGGAGCGCGCGACCGGGAGCGAGGATGCGGTGAAGGCCGTGGCGATCGCCAGCTACAAGGGCGGGGTAGGCAAGACCACGCTCACCGCAAACATCGGCGCCGCGATCGCCCGGCTGGGGAGACGGGTACTGATGATCGACCTGGACCCGCAGGCGAACCTGACCTTCTCCTTTTACCGACCCGAGACCTGGCGGACGGACCTCGCCGACCACCGGAGAACCGTCAAGGCGTGGTTCGAGTCGTGGCGGCCGGAGACCACCCCACCGCCCCTCGCGGGGTACGTGACCACACCATCGGTCGTCAACGCCGCCGTCGCCGCGGGCGGCGGCACGTTGGACCTGCTCGCGTCGCACCTCTCACTCGGCGACATCGAGATGGACCTCACCGCCAGGCTGGGCGGGGCGCGGGCCCACCGGTCCACCAGGTACTACTTCGACGTCTACCAGCGGCTGGCCACCGGGCTGGCGTCCTTCTCCACGTACGACTACGACCTTGTGCTCATCGACTGCCCGCCGAACTTCGGAGTCATCACC
Organism: Frankia sp. BMG5.23; assembly: GCF_000685765.2. Classification (NCBI taxonomy): domain Bacteria; kingdom Bacillati; phylum Actinomycetota; class Actinomycetes; order Frankiales; family Frankiaceae; genus Frankia; species Frankia sp. BMG5.23. Next base: position 23,362 of record NZ_JDWE01000055.1, on the reverse strand, counting down.
CGGGCCGCGATCGCAGCCTGCGACCACCTGCTCATCCCGGCCCGGCCGGACAACCTGTCGACGCTGGGCATCGAACATCTGATGAGCAGACTGGGCCGGTTCGTCTGGGAGTACAACAGGGTCGCGGGGTTGCAGTCCGGGATGCATCCGGCCGTGAAACGACTCGAACCGCGGGTGCTCGGTGTTGTTCTCATGATGGTCCAGTACTACGGCGGTCGGCCGACCAGCTTCCTGCGGCCCTACATCCACCAGGCATCTGGTCTCGGACTCCCGGTGTTCGAGTCGATGCTCCGCGTGAGTAACCGGAGCTTCGCTGGAGCGGCTGGAACCCAACTGCCGGCGGTGCTGTCCGCGGATCTCCCGCCCGAGGTGGCCCGGGAGCTGATCAGCCTGGTCGAGGAGTTCCTCCGACGGGTCGGGGCGGCCAGCCGCATGGCGGGCCCGTCGCATAGGCCCGTCGCGTAGGCGAGGCCCAGAGGCCCCGGCGTCCGGCCAGTCATGATCGACATCCCCCGGGGTGCACCTCAAGTAATGATCATACTGCTTCTCGTTCTCGTCGAAGCGGGCCAGAACTCGCAAGTCGGGACTTGATCGTCTGATGGTCGGGGGTAGCGACAAGCACCCCCTTGGAGCGTGTAGCATCGCAGTCGTTCGCGGGTGAGACATCCGCGAACCACCTGTCCGGGTGGCGGAATGGCAGACGCGCTAGCTTGAGGTGCTAGTGCCCTTTAACGGGCGTGGGGGTTCAAGTCCCCCCTCGGACACTCTCGTTCGTACATGATCCCTTGAGGCTTGGCCTCGGCGATCACTCGGTGGGCTCCTGGTTCGTAGGTGAGTTGCAGGCCGAGTTGGGTGTAGATCTCGGCTTTATCGGCCGGGTCGGCTTCGGTGAGAACGGCGACGATGTCGCCCACGGCGGTGACCATGTCGTGGATCTCCTGTTCGGTCATGGGGGCTGCGCCGTCCGGGTCGAGGCCGGCGCGGGCGGCGTGGGCGTTGATGTGGTTCGCGGCCTGCGTCTGGGTCCAGCCGCGGGCGTGGCGATGGGCGGCGCGGGGGCGGTAGTGGTAGCGGCGGGCGAACTCGATCGCGATCTCGTCGTGACTCATCCCGACCGCGCGCATCCGCGCCCGCAACTCGTCCTGCTCTACCCGCTGGCTTGGCTTGGCCGTCACGACGGGCTAGATCCCCTCGGAAATCCGGTGGTCGATCTTCCGGTGGTTCCTGACTGGAACCATTCTCACGGTAGTCCTTCTGTCACGGACCGAGCGGTACGGGATGACGTCGGTCCTCGGCCGACCTGTTGTTCAGCTTGTCGCTGTTGTGCACTCGCAGTGCCTGGCGTGGCGTCCGAGACATCCACGTAGCTGATCTTCGGCGAACTTCACCGTCTCCATCAAATCGCCGTACAGCGATTCCGGGATGCTTCCGGCATCGAGCCCGGCGGCGCGGAAGACATCGGCCAGGGTTTGGCGCTGCGTCGTCGTCATCGACTCCCGGAGGCGGTGCGCGAGCGTGTCGCGGGCCGTGTACGCGTCCTTGAACGCACCTGCGATCAGCGCCCGGCGTAGTACGTCGATGCGCGGATGGTCGTGGCCGTCGGCGAGGTCGAGCGCGATCATGCCTGCTCGGGCACGGAAGACCATGGTCGAGAGGTCGGGCTGCCGCATCAGGGTGAGCGCGGTGGCGAGGAGCGGGGCGATCTGCGGGCCGGTGTCGGCGCCAGCCTGTCGCAGACAGTGCACCCGCAGGATTGTTTGGATCGCCTGTTCCCACGGTTCGGGGGTGGCGCTCTGGTCGACCAGCGCTGCTGCCTGCTCGGTGTGCCCGGCCTGGGCGAGTGCCAGGACGGTCGCCTGTCGGCCGTCGAGCAGTCGGCGGCCGACTCCGCGGTGGGCCGCGGCTTGTTCGGCGGCTTCGTGCCAGCGCCCGGCCCGTGCCAGTGCCCGGACTCCGTCCGCCAGGAGCGCCGTCCAGGTCAGGGTGCGCATGGTCCGATGGTCGTCGGAGGCGCAGGTGACGTTGTGGAGACTGACGGACCGTCCGTCGATCAGTGCGCTGGTCTGCGTGCGCGCGGCCTCGTGCAGGGCCTGGAGGATCGCGTGAGCGCGGTTGCCGTCACCATCGCGGATCAGTTGGCGCGGGAGGTTGAGCACCGGTTGGAGGGCGAGTTCGGCGGCTGAGGCGGGCAGGGGCCGCGCCTGATCGAACAGCGTGTGTTGGCGCCAGCACAGGTCTTGGGCGAGGTCTGGTTGTCCGCAGTCGGAGGCGATCAGCGCCGCCTTGTTGCAGACTTCGGCCGCTCGGAGGAGCGGGAGACCGTCCGATGTCCGTGCGGCCAGGTCGTGCAGCTGTCTGACTCGGTCTTCGAGGGGGAGGCCGGGTGGTCGGGGGCGTTGGACCAGCGGGAACCAGGCGAGCAGGTTCTCGTCGGCCGGGTCTGTTCCGACGTTCGTCATGCCGGTTCCCGATCGTGCGGCTGGTGATCGGAGGCGGGGTCGTGCCCGAACACGACGGTCTTGGCGGTGTGCGCGAGGACGGCTTGCGCCGTGTGGGGAAGGCCGTGCCGGTTCCAGGCGAAGATGATGTGGTGGGCGAGGACGGCGCGTAGGCCGCGGCGTAGCCGGCCGTCGGTGGCCAGGGCGGCCAGTTCGGTGCCGGCGGCGGCGAAGTCGCTGGTCCAATCGGTGAAGGCCGGCGGCAGGGTGTCCTTGGCCAGGCTGTCGGTGTCGATGCTCATCAGGCGCCGCAGGCCGTCACGCAGGGTGCGGAGCCTGTCGTCGGGGGTGCGCTCAGGTGGTTGCCGGTGCTCGGCGACTCGCGCCCACACGTCTCCTTCCTCGTACCAGTCGAGCCCGGCGGCGCGTAGCAGGTGCGAGCACAGCAGGACCGACAGTTCACGGCGGCGCCGGTCGGCCGGTTTGTGGCTGGTGCTGTTCAGGTAGGTGAGCAGGTGTCGGCTGTCGAGGTGGAAGAGCCGGTGGGCGGTGTCCATGCCTTCGGCGCCGCCGAAGGCATGGCTTTCTGGTTCGTAGAGGGTGGACGTGGCGTCCTCGATGCGGCGTGTCTCCCGGAGATCGGCGAGACGGGTGTGGATGTACGCCTTGGCCTCTCCTGTCGTCTGGCGGGGCAGGTAGCGGATGCGCCAGCAGGGCGCCTTGCGTACGAAGAACCAGGAGGTGATGAGCCCGTCGGTCTCGGCGGTGTCCAGCAGAGGGGCGAGGTGGTCCACGGCGGTGCCCTCGGCGTTCGCCCAGTCGGGGAAGGTGACGTTGACCTGGTGCCAGGTGCGGGTGTCCATGTCGGCTCCTGATCAGGCCAGCAGGAGGAAGGCGTCCCAGCCCGACGTCGGGGCGGCGCCGGTGCCGGCGGTGTGCAGGGCGAGGGCGGCGCCGGCGGCGCCGTCGAGAAGTTCGGGGTCGCGCACGGTTGTGCCCATCTGTGCGATCAGCCTGGCTGACAGGCCGGGGAGTTCGGCGGTGAGCTGGGGATGGTGGGAGTCGGCCGCCATGCGCCAGGCGGACTGGAGTAGCCCGGCGGTGCCGTGACACAGGCCGATCTCGGTGAGCTGGTCGAGTTGCGCCTCATCGCGAAGTGCCGCGAGGAACGCGTTCTCGGCGGCTTGCTGGCGTGCGGTGTCGCGCAGGGCCATGCCGGCGAGCTGTTGGGCGCGGGCGGTGCCGCTGACGCCGTAACACCAGGAGGGGCGGGGCCGCAGGGTTGCGGCGACCTTGCCTTCACGGACCTGGCGGAGGGTGATGAATCCGGGCCACCAGGGGCCGGTGTCGCCGTGCTGGCACCAGCGGTCGGTCCAGGCGCAGATCCGTGCGATCGCGTCGTCGGCGCCACGGACCGGCAGGCCGCGCAGGTGGGCCAGGGCAAGCAGGGCGAGGACGGCGCTGATGCCGTGCGCGAGGCCGACGTTGCCGTGTCCTTGGGGGAATTCGGGGCTGGGTTCGCCGTTGGGTGCAGAGTCCGTCCACCAGGGTGGGAGGTCGTCTCTTCCGGCCAGTGGTTCGGTCAGTCTGACCAGGTACGACAGCAGTTCGCCGGTGATCGGGTGATCGGGGTGGCGGCGCAGGTGGTAGACGCCGAGTCCGGTCAGGCCCCGGATCAGGTCGAACTCCTTCATCGCGGGCCGCCGGCTCTGTTCGATGCGTGTGTGGGCCGCGGCGAGTCGGGTGCGGGTCATGGCGACGACGGCCTGATCCAGATGGGCGAGGGCACGGTGGTACCGGCCTGATGGTCCGGCTGCGGTGTGCAGGGTGAAGGCCAGGGCCGGAGCGCCCAGGTACAGGCCCGCGTTGGCCGCCGCGGTCAGGGCGTCGGACGCGGCGGCGGACAGCCAGGCGTGCACGGTGCTCCAGTCGCCGTACCCGGAGCGGGCACGTTCGATGTGCAGCAGGGCGATGCCCGCCGCGCCGCCGGCGAGCGACTGCGGCCACGCCCTTCCCCCGGTCGGTCGGTGGGCGGCCCAGGCGGTGTGCGGGTCGGCTAGTGCTTCGGCAACAGTGTTCGCGGCGGCGAGCGCGTCCGGATCGGAGCTGGTCATGATGGGTTCCTCGTGCGCGCGGTCCAGCTCAGTGCGGCGGCGCGAGCCAGGTGCAGGCAGGCGCGTTCCCCGGCCAGGCTGACTCCGGCCATGCGGACATGGTGGAGATGCAGAAGATCAGGCAGCAGGGAGGTGGGGGCCTCCGCGCGGGTTTCCTGGAGGACGTGTCGGTAGGCGGTGAGTGCCTCGCGCCGGTGCGCCCAGCAGGAGAGGACGTGCTCGCCTCCGGGCTGTGCGGCCAGCGCGCGTGGGTCGGCCGGGTTCGCCAGGGCGACGGTCTGCTGGTACAGCGCGCGGGCTGGGGCGGACGGCTCCGTCCGGGTGTGGCTGATGAGCCAGCTCGTCGCCTCGGCGGTGTCGCCGATCAGGCCGGTCACGATGGCGAGCATGCTGGCGGCGGTCAGCGCGCGACGGTCGGGCCCGCTCTTCTCCCTGGAGGCGGCGAGCTGGGCGAGGGCCGCCGCTGAGTCGGCGGCGAAGTACGCCTCCGCGGCGTCCATCGCGGCGGTGCCCCCGAAGCGTGAGGTCTCGGGGAAGTAGGTGTCCCACTGCGCGCGGGAGATCAGGCCGGCGCGGCGGAGCCGCTGGGTCCAGGCACCGATCCGGTCGGCGGTCGGCGCCACACCGTCGGCGGTGACCGCGAGCCGCAGGCGCAGATGGTCGTCGGGGTCGTGGTAGCGCAGGAACCACCAGCGCGCCTCGCCCGCGGCCTGCTGCCCGTTCAGCTCGTGGACGAGGTGCGGCAGATGGCGGGTGAGGATGTCGTCCTGGCAACCGAGGCCGGCGTAGATCTTGACTGAGAACCGTGCGTCGCAGCCCGGAAGATGCCCATGATCGCGGCCAACGACCTGCGCCCGGCTGAACCAGCCCGGTGTCGCCGCCGGCGCGGCGACCGCTGCCAGGGGGACGACGATCTCGTGGGCATGCCCGCTGACCCAGCCGGCCGCGTCGGTGTCGGGGGCGGCGCGCAGCAGCGCGGCGCCGGAGCGGTCGAGGTGGGAGCGCAGCAGTACCCGGTGGGCCGGCTCAGACAGGTCCAGTCCGATGCGCTGGTCACCGTCGCCGAGGTAGACCGCCGAGGGGAGGTTGACCTGCTCCCGCCAGCTGGCCAGGGCACGGTCCCACTCCGTCCAGCCGGCCGCGGAGCCGGGCAGGTCCGCGGTCCCCAGCAGCCAGCGCGCTGGTGAGAGGACTGTTCGTCCATGCCGCAGCGCCGGCAGGAACGGTAGCTGGGCCGCGACCCCCCAGTCGAAGGGGGCGCAGGGAACGCTCAGCGCGGCCGGCGCCTCGGCGAGGAAACGCGCCAGCGGATGCGCGCGTCGCACCGGCTCCACCGCGTTGAGCGCCACCGGTTCCACCAGTTGGCGGCGGGAGAGCGAGAGCAGATAGATCCGGTGCACATCGGCCGTCACCACGATGTCGTCCAGAGGCAGCGAGTCCCCGTCCTCGCTGTCGTCGTACTCGCCGAGGGAGAGCCGGTGCGCCATGATCTGGGGGGCGCGTCCCACCGTGTCGGTGTTCGTGTAGCGAGCGGGCGCGGAGATCTGCACGCTCAGCGCGTCGCGGCTCGCGGTGGGAAGACCCGCGTACAGCGCGCGCATCCGCGCACTGTCCTTCGCGTCGAAGAGGTCGAGGAGTCGTCCGGTCGTGGTGCCGGCTCTGCGTGACACCCCGACGACCGCGAGGGTGAACGCGCCATCGTCGAGCGAGCGGGTGCTCGTGGCGTGGACGCGCAGGGTGAGTTCCGTGGTGGGCTGAACGTGGGCGTCCTGGTCGACGACCGTAAGGTCGCTGATCATCCTGTCGTCGAGGACGATCTCCCGTTCGCGGCGCAGCGCGGCGTTCTGCGCCAACGCCAACAGCTTCGCGTCCCGATCGGTGAACGTCACGCCCGCGGGTGCGGGACTGCCGGCGTAGCCGGCGGGATAACCCAGTCCGATCTCGGGGTCGACCGCGTCGAAAACGGGAACCAGAGCGCACGGCCCGTACCGTTCGAGGAACCGGCCATGCCAGGCGTCCCAGCCGGAGCTGAGCGTCGAGCGCCGCGCCAGGCGCACCAGCACGCCCGCCGCCGCTGCGGCCTCGACCGCGACCGCGCGGGGCACAGCCAGCGCCCAGTCCATCCGCAGATCAACCCGGAGTGCCGGCTCCGCCGAAGGGTGGACCTCAGCCATGTCCTCGCCGAGGCGCTCGCGGCTGCTGCGCGCGACGGTCCAACTCGACGCGCTGTCGTGGCTCCGCAGCCCATCGACAATCCCGTTCAGGCGTTCGGCGACCCAGGCCGCCTCGACGGTGACCGGCCCGCCATTTAGGGTCGTCTGGAGCACACCCACGACATGACGGAGAGGATCGCTCGCCGTCATCGGAGGCCGCAGGTTCGTGAGCAGGAACCGCTGCGCCACCAGATCGGCCAGAAGTCTGTCGACGACGTCGGCAGGGACCGGAGCGAACTCGGACGCGAGCCTGGCCGCGAGGTCGGAGAACCGCACCGAGCGGCGGCCGATACCCATCGCGGCGCGGACCGGTGCGTGCGCCCGCACCTGCACGCGCGTAGGAACACCGTCGGTGCCTCCTGCGGCACGGTGCTCCAGCACCAGATGGCCGTCCCGCTCGAACACGAGGTTGTTCGCCACCACATCCAGCCGCGCTCGGACGACCGGATCGGCTTCCAACCGGTCGACCACCGCGCAGAGCCAGCCAGCCTCGACCCGCGCGACGGCACGGTGCGCCACGCCTGCGCGCACCGAGGCGTGGTCAGCGACACGCACCGGCGCGACCCCCGCGAACAGGCCGAACGGCGTCGCCCGTCCCGACGCGCGAAGCCGGTAACGCATCACCGACAGCACTGCCCGCCGCACCCCGGCCTGGGGCACTTGGCGTCCGTCGCGGATCTCCCGAACGCGGCGAGCGAGCACAGGGCTGGCCTGCTCCAGCGCCATCTCGAAGGCGCGATTCTGCATCACCTCCCGTAACCAGAGGCGCCAGGACTCTGGTGTGGCCGCCGGTCCGACCAGGTCGGGCCATCGCTCGGCCACGTCCACGGGCGGGTTCACCGCGGCACGCACCACCAGGGAGTCGAGATGCTGATACACCAGCCGCTCCGTAGTCGGGCGGCGTCCGTCCGGCCGCCGAGGCCGGCCGTACGGACGCCGCGTTCTCAGGTCGTCGGGGCGCTGGTTACGGGCAGGTGGTCGAGCAGGCCGTCTCGCACGTCGTGCCGCAGCCGTCGTCGGTCATCCGGATGAGCCGGTCAGCGGCCGGTCCGGACTCGACGATCGAGATGTCCAGGTCCCATGTGGTGAAGTCCTCCTCCTGGTCTCGTCCCGCCTGCGGGGGCACGGCCAACACCGGGTCATCGAGCTGGATGGACATGAAGACCTCCTGGGTTGTGATGGTGGTGGTGCATTCCGGCTCCCGAGCATCCGTTCGGGAGCGCGGAAACTCAGGGCCAGCGGACAGCGACAGCGCCGTGCCGTTTCGGCACCAGCCCCACGGACGGCGCCGGCGTCCCCGCGGCCTTCGGGACGTATCGGATGTGGGCGGCACCGGAACGGCGGTGATCGCTGGCCCACCGGCGGAGCAGTTCCACGTAGTGCTCGGCGACGCGATCGGCGTCGGGACCGTGCGCGACGACGCCGCTCTCGAATCCGCCGGTCTTCTCGTTCGGGCGCTTGGTGCGGTAGGCGAAACTGCCACCGCTGACCAGCGTGGGCACACCTCTGGCGGCCGAGGGCGCGAAGCGGCCGTTCTGGACCTGCGTCTCGTCCACATGCAGGTGCGCGACCTGGGCCAGATTCGTGACGAGGAAGAACTCCAACTCGTCAGGAAGATCGAAGGCCGCTCCGGACCAGCGTTCCAGCCTCGGCGTGGCCAGCGCGTCGCGCAGCCCCTCGACGTCGAACTCCTGGGACGGGTCGTCGACCCGAAGCACGACCTCGTCGGTAATAGGGACGAGCCTTTCGCGGAACGTCCCGATGCCCTGCATCGGGACGAATCCGCACAGGCGATAGCTGCGGCTGACCAGACCGACGTCACCGTCCTCGTCGACCCGGTCGAACGCGATCGACCGGGTCAGCCCTCGTAGCCGGAGCGGCACAACGAGCCTGCCGCCGTTCGTGAGCTGCTCCTGCCAGGCTGGTGGGATGTCCCAGGCCCCTGCGGTCACGATAATCCGGTCGTAGGGTGCTTTTTCGGGTACGCCGGCCTCGGCGTCGGCCGCCACGACTTCAACATTTCGATAGCCGGCCGCGTCCAGACAGGCGCGGGCCCGGCTCACGATCTCCTGGTCGATGTCGACGGACGTCACCGAGCCTCCGTCGCCGACCATCTCCTGGATGAGGGCGGCGTTGTAGCCGCCCGAGCCAACCTCCAGGACACGCATTCCCGGTTCAAGTTCGGCCTGCTCCAACATGACCGCCTGAATGTGCGCGGCGGACAGCGAGCTGAGCGCCGCACCATTCCCATCGCGTTTAATCACAAGTGCTTTGTTTGCGGCGTAGACCGCCTCCAGCGGTTCGTCGGGTGCGAAAAGGTGCCGAGGCACCCTGCCCACAGCCGCAGCCACCTGCCCAGTCTTGATCGCGTCCCCCGTGGTGCGAAGCTCGTCCACCATCGCGGCACGCAACGTGGCCGCACTGTCGGTGGCGCTCGAATCTTGGACTGAAGTCATTTTTCGACACCTTAATGAGACGGGAAATGGCAGTCTAGGTCGCTCCTCTGACCCAGAATATGGAAGTGGCGATGAGCTAGGTGAAGGGAATGCTCCGATGATGTGTCGGCGGCAATGTCGAGTACGGCCGGGTGAGTACGACGCGACTGCGCCCCTGTCCAGCGCCAGCTCTTCCAGACGCCGACTCTCACGAATGGTTCGATCGGGAAGATGTACCGCGCCGGGGAAGATGCGGCTGGCCCCGGCCGCACCGGCGGATCTGGTCGGCCATCCGCTTCGCGGCCACGGCCACGCTGGGTCCGTAGGTAGTGCAGGTGATGTGCTCGAAGCCGGTACCGGCCCCATCGACCCGACGCGGCTCCCCGGTCGGCCAGGGCTGGCCGTCGGCGAACGCCGGTCGCCCCAGCGCTGGGGGGGAACGGCGAGACGCGCGCACGCGGACCGGGCGCGAACGCGACACAAGGACATGATCATCTCGCTTCCCTCGGGTGGTACGGCCCGCGCACCGATCAAGATCGGTGGATGCCGCGTATGGCGCCACACCACGATGGCTGGAGCCCGGGGGGCAAGTCATTCCCACCACGACGAAGCTTCTCTTCGGCTCCCGAGAGACACCTGACCTGCGCAGACAGTGGTGTCAGGGTGCATCTATCCGGCGCGATCATGCCGATTCGTTCGGCAGGCCCGCCGGCCTCGGCCTCGATCACCTGTCTGGGACCACGGCGACCTGAACCTGCTACCGCGTTCCGACGGCGTCTGGTCCGGCTCCACCGACGATGCGGCTCCTTCGCGCGACCCGCGGCGCCTCTCTCCCGGCTGATCCTGAGCGGACGGCTGTCGGTGACAGACGGCTACGGACTCGGCCGGCAGCGGGAGGCTGCGGCCTCCGAAGCTGATCGACTGCCGGTGTCTGCCGCGTCAGGGCAGGCACGCGCTGCCCTCGGCTGCGGCGGCTGGGTGTGCGCTTGCGCCTTGGTCTGGCGACATGTGCCGGGCGGCTACGGCGTTGGGCCAGGGGCTCCGCCGACCCGCGTCCGGACTGGCGGCAGGTCGCCTCTCCTTCGCAGTGTCCGCGACATCGACGATCACACGGAAGCGCCGGCCGCACAGGAAAGTCCTTTTGAGACGATTGCGCCATGCGCCTGCTGATCCTGGGAGGAACCTGGTTCGTCGGCCGTGTCCTGGCTGAGGACGCGGTGGGCCGTGGCTGGGCGGTCACGACGTTCAACCGGGGTAGGTCCGGACCGGATGTCGCAGGGGTCCACCCGTTGCGCGGCGACCGAACCGACGTCCAGGATCTTGAACGCCTCGCGGCGGCGGGGCCGTGGGATGCCGTGGTGGACGTCGGCGGAGCGGAGCCCCGCTCGGTCGGCCTGGCCGCTCAGGTTCTGGGCGCGCAGGCCGGTCGGTACGTGTTCGTGTCGACCGTCTCGGTGTATCGCGACTGGCCCGCGTCCCCGGTCGACGAATCCTCACCTCTACATCCGGGAAACCCCGATCTTGTGGTGGAAGATCCTCGCTGGGACGCGGTGCGGTACGGCCCCCACAAGGCCGGGTGTGAGGCCGCGGTCCGGCGGAGCGTTTCCCCGGATCGGCTGCTCATGGTGCGGCCGGGGGTGGTTCTCGGCCCGTACGAGTACGTCGGACGGTTGCCGTGGTGGCTTCGGCGGATGGCGCGCGGCGGGCGGGTGCTGGCCCCCGCACCCGCCGACAGGCCGATCCAGCCTGTGGACGTGCGTGACCTCGCGTCGTTCCTGCTCGACCTGATCGGGCGGTCGGCCAGCGGCATCTTCAACGTCGCGGCGCCCACCGGCCACGCGACCTACGGCCGGATGCTGGACGCGTGCGCTGCGGCGACGCGGGACGTCCGAGGCGCAGATGAGATCGAGGTTGTCTGGGCGGAACCCGATTGGTTGGTCGAACAGGGGGTGCGTCAGTGGACGGAGATCCCGCTGTGGCGGGTGCAGCCAGGGACATGGCGCCTGGATGCGACCCGCGCGGCGGCGGCGGGCCTGCGTTGCCGGCCGATCGAGAAGACGGTCCTGGACACGTGGGCGTGGCTGGCGGCCGGCGGCGCTCCGGTCCGGCATGAACGTCAGGACGAGCACGGTTTCGACCCCGACAGGGAGCGCCGCCTCGTCGACCTGTGGGAGCTCCGGTCACAGGCCGCCTCCGGCGAGAAGGGCCTGGTGTGAGGTGCCCGGGGGCAGCACGGCGGTGGCCGACTCGCGCACGAAGTGTTCGATCTGGTCGTCAAGGTCCTCGGCTTCGGCAGATCCGCGGTAACGCGGCTGGCTCAGCGACCGGCGCAGCCGGTGGAGCCGCCCCGTCAGGCGCCCCGTGCGCTGCTCGGACGGCAACGCGAGGACGGGGACGAGGGCATCGTGCGCGCTGTCGAGATCGCCGCCCAGTGTTCGGGCGACGACCAGATCGATCCGGGCGCCGTGCTCACCTGGTGTCCACCGGTCGGCGATCGGTATCGCGGTGAACAAGTCGATCGCCTGGGACGCCGCGTGCGCAGCCTGGTCGAGTTGGCTGAGCGCGAGATGGGTGGCGGCGGCGCTGAGGAGCCGGCGTTCCTCGCCGAACGAGAACTCGCCGCCCACACTGTCGAGAAGGTCGTCTGAGGCGTCCGCCTCGGCGGCGCGCTGGGCGGCGACCAAGGCGGTCATCGCCTCGTCCGCGGCACCGATCATCGCGTAGGAGCGGGCCTGCACGGCGTGCAGGCGAACCGTTCCGGACCCCGCTCTGGCGTGGTCGAGGCCCGTGGCCGTCAGCCGTATCCCTTCTCTGGGCCGGTCCGACCAGAAGGCGATGGTGGCCTGGACAGCGCGGGCCCATGAGCGCAGCCCGTCATCGTCGACGATCTGCCCATACGCCCACGCCGCACGGGCGTTCTCGACTCCCGCGTCAGGGAACCCGAGGTCGAGACTGACGATGCCGAGCAGGCCGCAGACCTGCCCGGCGAAGACGTAGAGCTCATTGAGCTGCCGTGGGCGTTTCGTCTGTTCCAGCAGTGCGTACACGGTGTTCCGGGTCTTGGCCAGTTCGGTGAACATCTGGAAGGGCGGGGTGGTGTTGTAGGTGTGCGCGAGCCGGCGCACATCGTCGGCGAGCTGTTCCACCGAACTCTCGTCGAGGCTTCCGGCCGCCGCGAACATCGCATGCTCCCCTGACTCCTTGGCAGCCGACATGACACGCTCCATTTCCACCGGTACGTACGGTATTGATAGGTGCTCGATCCCGTCAGGCCGTACCGTTCTCGCAGGCGGGCCGGAAAGCTTCACGGGGCCACGATGGCTAGGCGTCAGAGGTATTCGAGGGGATATGGGCTGAAACTGGCCGGTCTGGCTGAGGATGAGGTGGTCCGCGGGGGTGAGCTGTTCTCGGTCGTCGAGGTCGACAAGGTTCTGGACGCTGGTGTCGTAGACCTCGGCGAGCAGGGCGAGGAGCTGGGGGGTCGGTCGGCGGCGGTTGTTCGGCAGCGGCCAGTTCTCCAGTTCCGACAGCTTCGGCGCGGTCATGGGTGCGGCGCCGTCCGGGTCGAGGCCGGTGCGGGTGGCATGGGTGTTGATGTGGTTCGCGGCCTGTTGCTGGGTCCAGCCGTGCGCGATCCGGTGGGCCGCGCGGGGGCGCAGCTTGTAGCGGCGGGCGAACTCGATGGCGATCTCGTCGTGCGACATGCCCACGGCGCGCATCCGCGCCCGCAGCTCGTCCTGCTCCACCCGCAGACTGTGCCTACTCACGTCGTATCCCCTCCAGACCACCGCGCCGCCCGGTCCGCCGCCCGCTGCACCGGGCAGTCACGCGACCATAATGATCAGCCTTTCGGTTGTGCATGTCATTCCCCCTGCCACGAACATGTTCTTCGGCTGCTGAGAGGCGGCCTGAGCTGCGGAAATGACGTAAGGCGGTGCGATCTGTTCGGTCCCGGGCGGCGCGTCAGTTCGCGGTGGCAGGCGGCGGATACGGACACGCACGAGCTCGCCATCGCTGGCGCCAGGTCACGGGGTGCGGTTCGCGGTGATGTCGCGGTGTGCGGGACGTTTATCGGGCGGCTCGACGCTCGTGGATGCAACTGCCCGGTCGGTGCTCAGCGCCGCGGTAGCGCACGTGGAAGATCATGGCGGCGATGTCGACCTGGTTGCGGGCCTCCTCGGTGCTCAGACCGAACTGTGCCGCCTGGTCGTAGGCGTCCAGCGCCGAGCACAGGTCGGCCCATTCTGGTGCCGTCGGGGCGGCAGACGGGTCGAAGGTGGTGAGCAGGTCCGCCAGCCGCGCTGGCGGGAGCATCTCGCGCATCCTGGCGAGCAGCACGATCGGGCGGAGTGCGGGTGGGACAGTGCGGGGGCGAGGTGACATGCGGGCCGTTTCGTCATCGCGGGTCTGCGGTCGCGCGGACGCCTCGCCGGAGGAGGCCGAGGGGGCTGATCGCAAGGGGCAATCCGCTGAGATTGGATTCCTGTTGGGTGCAGGTTGAGTGGCGGCGTGCCGCTGTGTCCTGGCTATTGTCTGTCCGGCTGCCGGGAGCGCCGGTGGACCTTCAGGCGCGCGACGGGGGTGTCACGCGCGGTCGTCCGACTCTGGAGAGGGCTGTGTCTGGGCGTTGCGGGCGGCAGCGACCGCGCGGGTGAGGGTCGCGGCGAGGGTGTCGGCTTCGTCGAGGGTGAAGGCTTCGCTGTCGGGGTCCTCTTCTCCGGCGCCGAGGGAGATCATCGGTTGGTAGGTGGTCGTCGCGGTGACGTACTGCTCGATCGAGACCTGGATCGCTGTCTGGTCGCGGACCCCGGGGATGGGTGGCAGGTCGATCACGGTGAACTCGGAGACGTGGTAGTCGCCGGGGCCCGCGGGCATGACGTCGAGGTGGCCGGCGGGCTGCTCGCACCACGAGGGGCAGGAGCTGGTAGCAGGGTCAGGCATGGCGTTCGCCTCTCGGTTCAGGTGGCTGGGACGTGCTGGCCGGAGCCCGTGGGCGTGGGGCGTGCCGGGTGGGTGTCGAGGGTGCGTAGGCCGTCGCGGACCCGGTGCAGCAGGTCGAGGTCGAAGACGTCCGGGGCGGTCGGGGTCGCGGCGTGGGCGGCGAAGCGTTCGCGTCGCGGCAGGCCGTCGGTCGGGGCGGTCGGAATGCGGTGAGGACGAGGGGTGTGGTGGGGTAGAGCGGCCCAAACGACCTTGCCTCGCTCCTGGTGGCTGCCGTCGGGGGTGTGGACCCGGGCCTGGTAGTAGCCGGTGCGCGGGGTCAGAGCGGTGATCAGGTGTAGGCCGCGGCCGTCCTCGGCGTCGGGGCTGGTGGCCCTGCGGGTTGGGTGGCCTGGTCCTCCGTCCCAGACTTCGACGATCACATGGTGGTCGCTGTAGGTCAGGCGCATCGCGATCTGGGACGTCAGGTCATCATCGCCGCGCAGGCTGGAGGCGAGCGCGTTGGTGACCAGTTCCGAGGTCAGCAGGGTGATCGTGTCGATCACATGGTCAAGATCCCACTGGTGGAGTTGCCCGGTGACGTCGCGGCGGGCGGCGCTGGCGGACTGGGGTCTGGTCGGGTAGCTCCAGACGCGGTGCGGGAGCAGGTGAACGGCCGGTTCGGGTGCGCTGGCGGGGGTGGTGGCCACGGCGGTGGTCATGTGGCTCTCCCGGCTGTTCTCGCCGTCGCGTCGAGGGGGCGCGGGCGGGTGGGACGAGATGCGGCCGGCCGCCGCCTGTGGTGGGACGGCCGCGCGACTGGCGCTGGCGGAGGCGGGTGGGGCGTCGTGGACGAGCGTGAGGTTGTTCTCGGCGAGCACCACCACGCGGCACGGCCAGGCGCATCCACACTTCTCGCACACACCGTCGCGTTGGACGTGCCGGTCCAGGAGGCGCACCGCGCTACCGCGCAGCAGCTCGAACGCACGCTCGGGCGGCTGGGCGGTCGCCTTCGGACCGAGAGCGATCAACGGGTCGGTGGATCGGCCGCGAACGGCACGATCCTGACCGGGCGAAGAAGCGGGGGCGGAAACAGGCGGCGCGGGAGGGGCGGACTGTGATCGGCTGCCCGGTGGCCGGCTCAGGCTGATAGCCATGGACGTGCACCTTCGGTCTACGAACGGGTAAGTGATCAGTGGTCAGCGGAGTCGAGCTGCCGTGCCGGTTGGTCGGCCGGGCTGTCGGCGAGGGCAGCGAGGGCGGCGTTCAGCGCCGCACCAGCGCCGCGTCGGCGCAACTCCCGGGTGAGTACGTCAAGAACGGACAGCGCCGCCAGCGGCGGGGCCGGCGGATCGGCCGCCGTCGGGCCGAGCCGGAGGGCGACCGCTGGCAGCGTCAGCGTGGTGATCGCCTGGTCGTAGACGGTGGCCGCCCAGATGGTCAGGACGGCGTGCAGCCAGTCCCGCCACTGGTCGCGGCAGGCGGCCAGCCGGCCGGACAGCCACGCCTCGACGCCTTCGACGAGTTCTGTCCGGACTGGTGTCGGGCAGCCGAGGATCAGCGGGTGCAGATGGCCGAGCAGGGTTCCGGTGTCCACGAGGTCTCCGCCGGGTTCGAGCGCGGGGGACACCAGTGCCGCCCGTGACGATCCGTCGGGATACAGGACGCCGCGTGGGTTGAGGTTCCCGAACGCGATGCCGCCGCGGCTGAGCATTATCGGGTCCAGCTGGGCGGCCAGCCGGCCGAGCCGCGTTGACAGGCTGCCCGCGAGCGCGCGGAGCTCTCCGATCTCGCCTGCTGTCGTGTCGCTAGCGTGGAGGTGGTCCACCGGATGGCTCAACGCTTCGGCGACGACCCGGGGGAGAGCGCGGGTCGTCGCCGCGGTTTCGGACAGTTGCGCGGGTGGATTCCGGTGCAGGTCGCTGAGGTCGTCCATCAGCGCCGTCACGACCCCGGTGAATTCCATCGGCCGGGCCCGGAGCAGGGCGGCCAGCGTGGCGCCGTCCTCCCAGGGGGTGAATATCACCCCCTCCGTACAGGCGATCGGGGGAGCCACCCGCAGGCGGGTGGAGGCCGCCAGCGCCGTGAGCTGCTCGGCTTGGCCGGCGATCGCGGTCGCCGCGTCGGCGCCGGCGTCGGCGAGCACGGTGGCGAGATCACCGTGGTCGCCGCGGACGAGGCGTGACAGCGCCCGGCCTGCCGGGCGGACCGTCGCGCACAGCGCCACCCCGCCGACGCGGACCTGGCGATACACCGCCCCGCCCGCCGTGGTCATCGCCCCGAATGTCACCTCGCTGTGGGGCCACCGCTGGGCGGTCGCGTCGGCGATCCACCCGTCGGTGTGGGACAGCAGATCGCGGACGTCGCCGTCACTCCAGCACGTCGAGCAACCCGAACGCGGACTCACCGGACGCGGCCGACACCGGCGTAGACCGGCAGCCGACCCTCCACCGTCGTCGACCGGCCTCGCTGCCGGTCGTGTTCCCACCCTGGGAGCAGGACCAGTCCGGGGTCGACCAGCGTGCAGTCGTCGAAGAACGACAGCACCTCGGTGCGGTCGCGCAGCTGGAACGGCGCGGTTGTGCGCCGGTACACCTCGGCGGCTTCGGTGACCTGCGGGGACTGGCCGTCGCCGGTGGCGTGGGTCACGACCAGATGACTGCCCGCGGGTAGGGCGTCGCGCAGCTGGGAGACCAGGTGCCGGGGGCCGGTGTCGTCGGGGAAGAAGTGCAGGACCGCGACCAGGAGCAGCGCGACCGGCTGCCCCCGCTCCAGCAGCCGGGACACCTGCGGATGGTCCAGGATCTCGTCCGGCCGGAGCAGATCCGCCTCCACCGCCGTGGCCAGCGGGTTGGGTGCGAGCAGGATCTGGCTGTGTGCGACGGCGCCCGGGTCGCTGTCCACGTAGACGACCTGGGCGTCCGGGGCCAGCTGCTGGGCGACCTCGTGGACGTTGCCCATCGTCGGCATACCCGACCCGATGTCGAGGAAATGCCGGACGCCGACCTCGCCGGCGAGGTAGCGGACCGCCTCGCCCAGGAACAGCCGGTTGACCCGGGCGGTGTCGCGGATCTGCGGCCATGCCTGCTCGACCTGCGCCGCGGCTTCCCGGTCGGCCGGGAAGTTGTGCGCGCCGCCGAGGAAGTAGTCGTAGACCCGTGCGACGTTCGGTCCCTCGGCCCCCACTGCGGTGACGTCATGCGCGTCCGTCACGACTGCCCCCGTGACCAGCGCGCCGTGGTGACGACACGGCTTCTCGGCTGACGCGGCCGGTCCGACCGTGTGACCGGGCCGGGTCTGGTCCCTGTGGGGTGGTCACGATGCGTCGAACAGGCGATCCTCATCATGGGAACGGTCCTCGCTGACGGTAGGCAAAACGGAACCGTTACACCATCGTCCTAGCGGCGTCAGGTGGTCATCCCCCTCACCGCGAAGAAGCCGTTCACCCGTCCCGACCCCACCTGAACTGGGAAAACACCGAGGGCAACGGCCATCTCTTCGCTCGTTGCCAGCCCTTATCTTCCCGGAGTGTGATGGTTTCCCTACGGTGGGGTGTCAGGAGTGAGAAGCTGTTTTAGATCTTGCGTTGGCTACTCTCTGTAGTGACTGGTATGGTCTGGTGGCTGTTCGCGAGCTGGCGGGGAAGGCGCCTCACCATGGTTCGGATCATGGCGAGGCGGATGAATGCCTCGGAGATAGCCGGTCTTCTTTCATAGTCGCGGGCGAGCCGGCGATGGGCGGTGATCCATGAGAAGGTTCGTTCCACTACCCAGCGTTTCGGGAGGGCCTCGAAGCCGCGTTGCCCAGGGTTTTTCCGGACGATGTCGACGCTGGTTCTCATGACCTCACCGGCCCAGTCGACGAAACGCCCGGCGAACCCGCCGTCGGCGAACAGATGACGGCAGTTCCAGTGGTCGAAGTAGTGATCCACCATGATCCGTCTGCCGCCGTCACGGTCCTGGACGCTGGCCGGCAGCACGAGCACGCTCAGCAGCAGCCCGAGCGTGTCCGTGATGAGGAACCGCTTGCGGCCATTGACCTTCTTGCCCGCATCGTAGCCTCGGGTCGCCGCACCGACGGTCTGGGCGCCCTTGACCGACTGCGAGTCGATCACCCCCGCCGTGGGCTGCCGGTCCCTATCCTCGACCTCGCGGGAGATGTCCCGTAGCGCGTCATGAACCCGCGCGATCACGCCCTTGTCATGCCAGCGGGCGAAGAAACCGTAGACCGTCTCCCACGGCGGGAAGTCCCGCGGCAACGACCGCCACGTACATCCCGAGTGCGTCACATACAGAATCGCGTTCACGATCTCCCGGCGGGGATGCGCCTCCTTCCGACCGTCCTTCGACACCGGCGGCAGCAACGGCTCCACCAACGCCCATTCCGCGTCGGACAGATCGGAGGGATACGGGTCAGACCGAGGCATGACCCGACCGTCCGCCATCGATCATCCCAACACGCCAACTCCAGCCAGGCGACCACACTCAGCACACAAGCATCAAGATCCCAAACAGCTACCCAGGACCGCGTCCGTGATCCGGGAGATCGTCTCCTTCGACACCGACGTTCCGTAGATCTCAGCGAAATGTGCGGAAATCTCCCCGGTCGTGAGCCCTTTCGCGTACAGCGACAGCACGATCTCGTCCACACCGGAAAGCCGCCGCTGCCGCTTCTTCACGATCTGCGGGGTGAACGTGCCTTCCCGGTCCCGCGGAACTGAGATCTCAACCTCGCCAACCGCCTCCGAAACGACAGTCTTCGGTCGGCTACCATTCCGAACGTTTACGCTGTCCCGTTCGGGATCGGCACGGTTCTTCTCGTGCCCGAGATGCTCGGTCATCTCTTCCCGCAAAGCCGTTTCCAGCACCGTCTTGGTGAACAGCTTCAACAGGCCGTCCGGCCCGGTCAGCGCCAGCCCACGCGCCTTCGCATCGGCGACCATCGCAGCTGCCGCAGCCTGCTCCGGCGACAGCTGCCGCCCCCGATCACGATCTTCCTTGCTGAGGGTCATATCACCCGATGTCATCACTCACAGTGCCCATCCCGCTGGACCTACGCCCGGCGTGTCGGGCCGGAAACACCGATCTTGAAACAGTCCCGTCCGGCGCGATGTGGGACCATCCGATAAGGAGGCAGCAGCCGATGGCGTCTAAGGCGGCGCGGCCGTAGTGGCCCTCGATGATCGGTTCTGCGGTATTGAGGGCGAGGGTCACGACTGGTTTTATCTTGAGCTTCACTATTGATCAAGGCTGTGACCTGGGTGTTCGCGTCGAGGACGATGTCGTCGACGCGAACACCCGAGATCGTTTCCTGCTGTTCAGCACGGTCCGATCGTTGTGGGAGAGTTTTCTGGGATGTTCCGGCGTGGTCGGCTGTCCGCGTGTCCGGTGGGTGGTTTTCGCTGGTCGCCGAGGGCGTGGGCGAGTTGGCGGCGTAGCCGCTGGTTGTCGTCGGCGAGTTCCCGGTTCCGTTGCAGGGCTGCTTCCAGCCGGGCGAGCAGCGCGGCCTCGGAGGCGCGCTGGCGGGTGGGGACGGGCGGGGATGGTGTCTGCCTGGTGGCGGCGCGGAGGCGTTCGACCTCGGCGCGCAGGTCGGGCTGGGTGTAGAGCCAGGACCGGGAGACGCCGGCTGCGGCTGCCGCGGACCCGAAGGTGACGGGGGCGCCGGCGCGGTCGAGCTCGCGCAGCGCCTGGGTAGCGCGGGCGCGGGCCTGGTCGTGCCGGCGGCGGGCGGCGGCGGTGATGGGGGCGGTGTTGTCAGGACGCATCGGCGACCGTGTCTTTCTGCCTGCTGTCTTCGGTGAGGGCGGTGATGATTTTCTCGAGGTTTCCGGCGACGCGGCGGTTCATCTCGGCCAGGCGCTGCTGGCCGCGGGCTTCGGCGGCGGATATGATGTGCAGGGTCTGCTGGTGCTGCCGGCGGTGTTCGGGTAGGAATTCCGCGGTGGTGAGGAAAGTCGGGCAGGTCAGGCAGGCGTTCGCGTGCGGGCAGTTTTTCTGTACCGGTAGGCCGCAGTAGCCGTTCGGCAGCGCCTGGGTGGCGCGGGAGATCCGCTGTTTCGCCCAGGCCGCCTCGGCCAGGGGCCCGTCCGGGTCGAGTGTCACTTCCTGACCGTGGGCGTTGACTTTGCGGGCTTTTTCCCAGTGGCGGCGCACGGTGGTGTCGTGTAGCCGGGCGTAGTGGGCGGTCATTTCTGGGGAGGTGTGGTCGAGTATTTTCCGGACGACTTCCTGGGGGACGTCTCGGTTTATCAGTCTGGTTCCGAGGGTGTGGCGCCATTGGTGTGGGGTCAGGTGAGCTGGCTGGTTGTGTTCGTCGCGGATGTCGCAGCGGGTCAGCCAGCGGGCGAGTGCGGTGCGGTAGGTGGAGCTGGCGAGTGGTTTCCGGCCGTCCGGGTTGGCTTTCGTCTTGGGAAACAGCGTCGGGGTGGTGTCGGGCCACCGGTCGGTGACGCGGCGCTGCTGCCGGGTGATCTCGGCTTCGAGTTCTTCGTCGATGGGGACCAGCGCCTCCCGTTTCATCTTGTGGTTGAGATAGCGCAGGTAGGGGGCGCCGTCGGTGTCCCGGACGATGCAGTCGACCGGGAGTTGCAGTGCGTCGCCGATGCGTAGGCCAGTGTGGATGAGGATGAGGGTGACGACGCGGCTGGCCGGGTCGTGCCAGCGGGCGAGGTTGTCGGGGTGTTCGACCTGGGCCATGACGTGTTCGGCCAGGGCACGGGGAAGCAGCTGGGGCGGGGCCGGGTAGTCCTCGGTGAAGAAGACGGCGCTCGCCGGCAGCGAGGTGTCCCAGCGGTGCCGGCGGATGGCCTGGAAGAAGGCGCCCAGGTAGCCGATGGTCGTCCCGTGGGACGACTTCCCGCCCAAGGCCTTGTGCACCTCGGCGAGATAGCGTTCGAGGATCGGCCTGTCCACCTGGGCCAGGGAGTCGATGCCCTTCGCGGCGAGGAACACGGCGAAACGCACCAGGGCCGCCAGCGACTGCCCGGCCGCGTTCTCACTCAGGCCGCCGCCGAGCCGCCAGCGCAGCCACCGCTTCGCGAGCCCGCGCAGCCAGGGCTGGGGTATCCGGTCGAACCGCAGGTGCCGGTGGAACTCGGTGATCCCGAGGTTGTGCAGCCGCCAGACGTCGCGGGGATATTCGACGTCCCAGCCGCTGCCATAGGTGAGCTGTTCGATCTGGCGGTGCCCGAACAGCAGCAGGGCCCGGGCGGAGGTGCCCGAGTTCGGTCCGCGGGGCCCGAACCGGTCCCGCCAGGTCTGCTCCGTGTGGTCGAGCAGGGACGTCGCGCCGCTGCGGGCCAAGAAGTGCACGACGGTCTGGACCAGAGTCGGGGTGGTGCGGATCTGCGCGTCGTCGCGGCGCCGCTGGATGACGTACTGCATCTCCAGCCGCAGCTGGGGGCCGAGCCGGCGCAGATCGATCTGCTCGACGCGCGGTGTCCAGTCGCCGTAATCCCGGGCGAACTGTTCGACGTCGGGTTTCCCGGCCTGGCTCCACCGCGACGCGTGGGTGACACACAACGGGACGCTGCCCTGCGCCCACAGGTCGCAGTAGGTCACCCGGCAGGGCTCGCGTGGCACCGAGGGGTCGACCGACGGCAGCTGGCCCAGCCAGGTCGCAAGCTCCGGGCGGCCGGCCCGTGCGTAGACGTGCTCGTGCGCCGTGCACAGGCCGTAGGCATGACGTCCGTTACGGCAGGTCTCCACCCGGCACGAGGCCAGGGGCGCACGGCCGCGCAGCGCCGGTGCGGTGGTGACGAGGAACGACGTCAGGTCGGGCCTTCCCGCGCGCAGCCATCGCTGGTTGTGGCCGACGCACAATCCTTGGCTGCGACTGGTCCGTTCGCAGCCGGCGACCGTGCAGGGTGGGCCGCCGAAGACCGGGTCGGCCGGGTCGATGGTGAGGACCTCGACCCGGAACTCCGCGCGGACCGCGGCCATCAGCGTGGCCGACAGCCCCGCCCGGCCTGCCGCGGGCGCTCCGCCCGCCGGCCTGGAACCGGCGTGGGGGCGGCTCATCGCACATCGCCTTCGTCGTCGTCGCAGACGGTGGCGGACAGCGTGACCCGGACCCGGTTGCGGTAGGCCGCCGCGTGCAGATGGGTCACCCCTGCGCCGGTGCCGGGCTGGTGCTCGCCGAGCGCCAGCGCGGCCCGCCAGGCATCGAAATCCGCCCGCACCCGCGCCGCCGGCACCAGCCCGCCGACCCGGCCGGACAGCGTCGCCCCGGCCGGCCCCACGGTCCAGGCGAGCGCCGGTAGGCCAGGGTGCTCGGCCAGGATCCGCCCCAACTCGGCGGCGGCACGGCGCTGCCAGCCAGCCTGCTCGGCGTGGATGATCTCGTAGGCGGTCACAGGGCCACCTCGGTCCCGGTGAACCAGCCCGCCGCCGCAAGCGCCCGCCGAGCGTCTTCCACGGTCAGGTGCCCGTAAACCGTCTGCGTGGTGGTGACACTGGCATGGCCAAGTAAAGTGGACACCACTTCGACAGGCACCCCGTCGCGAAGCAGCCGGGTGGCATAGGTATGCCGGTACCAGTGCGGGTCAAAATCGATCCCGGTGCGTTTCCGCAGCCTTTTCACCAGATCGTAGGCGGCCGGGTAGGACAATGCCTGCCCACGCGGTTCGGCGAACAGGTTGACGAACACATAGTCGGAGTCCAGATCCCCGTACTCGCCATGCAGGTAGTCCGCATAAAGGCGGACCAGGCCGGCGCTCACCGGGACCACCCGCCGCCCCCGGGATTTCGACCGTGCACCGTTATCGTTGTCCCGCGGGACAACGATAACCTCGCAGGCAGCCGCGTCGATATCGTCATGCCGCAGGCCCAGCGCCTCGCCGACCCGTATCCCGGTGTCGTAGAGAACAGCGAACAGGAAACGGTCCCGCAGCCGGGTGCAGGCGTCCAGCACAGCCTGCACCTCGGCCGCCGCCAGGACCCGCGGCAGCTTCTTCGCGGTCTTCAACGCGATCGTGCGCCGCGGCTGCGGCCTGCCTTTGCCGATGTGATGCAGGAACGGCTTCCACCCGCCGCGACGGCCCGGCGGCCCCAGGGTGACCCGCAAAGTCTGTTTGTGCAGGTAGACGGTGTGAGACGGGGTGCGGGGGGCTGGGGCCGGTGGTGGTGTGAGGATCCGGGCCCGGCTGCTGTTTCGTCGCTGTGAGTAGCGCGTGTGAGGGTGGGTTCCGGCGCCGGCGGAAACGCCACCGATGACGTTCTGTGACAGCCGGTGGGGTGGGT
>NZ_JDWE01000054.1:0-29247 GCF_000685765.2 Frankia sp. BMG5.23 | reverse complement strand
CCACGTGGGACACCACCCAGCCAGGCCATGAACGGGGTAAAACAATTGGCACTGACAATCGGCACGCTGTTGAGTTCTCAAGGAGCAGGCGCTACCAGACCTCCACCCTCAGGGCTTCGTTCTGGTGCTTCTTTAAGTTACTCGGCTTGCCCGGCGGTGTCAAATCGCTTCTTTTTGTGCGAAATGTTCACATCCGAACAGATCTTACCTTCTTGCACACTCCGGACGTTCGCGTTCAAAGCGATCAACCGGAACGTTTTTCCTAGATTATGAGCTTTGGCTTGATTGTGTCAAATCACTCCGGCCCGGTAGTTAACCTACCCACGTACCGGTGTTTGCCACTCTCGTACCTTATCGCACCGTCCGCGGCCCGTTTCCTCGGGGGGTCTACGCCCCCTCGGAGGAGATCTGGTCCTGCGCGACGCCCGGCTCCCGGAGGAGCTCGGTGGGCGACGAAGAGGAACTATACACGAGTCCGGGCATGGTGAGCGGACGCGAGGACATAACTTTCTGGCACCGACGGTTGACAGTGCGCAATCCCTGCAGCTGACAACCTCCGGGCCCCCGCGCCGATTCCCTCCCTCGCCGAACCGCTGCCGAGGCCCGCCTCGTCCCTCGTTCACCGGTGCCGTCCGCCCGCCGGCGCAGACACCGGGTCCGATGCGGGGGTACCCCGGTCAGCGATCCCCAAACCACCCGAACCTCCGATCCGCACGCTCCCTACACCTGCCCCTCCCGCGTCTACCCAGCCGCGAGGCTGTGAGGCCGGGCAGACGCGCCAGCGAGGCATGTTTGAGGAGGAGGGGACACCAGGCGAGACCGACACACCAGGCGACGTCTTAGAAAACGTCGTACCGGCCGGTACTAGCCCTCCCAGGCGTACCGCTCCGGCGCGAGGATGAAGGCGCCGGCCCCCCGAAGCGCGATCCGGCTGGGATCGGAGCTCCGTCTGATCTGCATCCGCCGGGTGAACGCCAACCCCGTGTGACGATCGAAACTGGCCGACAGCGCGTCCCAGAAGATCGGGCCGGACTGCGCAAACCCGCCAGCCACCACGGCGGCCTCCAGGTCGAGCAGGCTCGCGCAGGAGGCCAGTCCGGCTCCCACCGCAGCACCCGCGCGGGCGAGGGCCCGCCGGGCGACGCCGTCGCCGGCCCGTGCCGAGGCTGCAAGCACGCGACCGTTGGCCGGCTGATCCCCCGAAGGCACCCAGCCCTCGCCGATCGCCCAGGCCACCGTCCGCGGACCCGACGCGAGCGCCTCCAGACATCCACGTCCCCCACACGGACAAGGAGGTCCGTCGGCCTCCACCACCATGTGACCGATATGGCCGGCATTGCCGGATGTGCCGTGCAGCAACCGGCCCCCGAGAACCAGGCCGCCTCCGACGCCGGTGGAGACGGTGACGGCGAGCATGTTGCGCACGCCACGGCCCTCACCCATCCAGTGCTCGCCGGCGGCGAGGGCGACGGCGTCGTTGTGGATCAAAACCGGGCCGCCCGGGTATGCGTCCCGCAGCCGCGCCCGCAACGGGAATCCCCGCCAGGCCGGAATGTTCAACGGGGAGACCTCACCGACCGGCCAGTCCATCGGACCGCTGCACCCGCAGCCGAGTCCCGTCATCTCGTCCGGACGCATCCGCGCCGCGGCGAGCGCCTCGTCGAGGCAGTCCTGGACGACGGCGAAGACCTCCTCGGCATCGACCCCTGCCGCCCGGGCCGACGCCGGCCCAGCGCCGTCCGGATCAGGCGAAGCCGGTGAAGCCGGTGAAGCCGGTGAAGCCGGTGAAGCCGGACGCGGGACCGGCATGGAGCGACGGGCCTGAGCGGCGATCGTGCCGTCCCCCGCGACGACACCGGCGGCGATCTTGGTTCCCCCGATGTCGAGGGCGAGTGCGAAGGTCTTCCGGCCGTCCGCACGCGCCGGCTCCGCACCCGCGGGCTCCTTGCCCGACGCGCGGACGTCCCGCGGCCCGCCCGCCTCCCATGGCTGGAACGCCTCCTGCGACTGGGACATCGTCCTGGCGCCTCTCTGCTCGCCGATCGACCGTCGGTACCTGCGGTACCTCGTGAAACCCGGCCGTAACTGAAACCCGGCTGTGACCCGTCCGCCCTCGGCAACCCTTCCGACCACCGGAAACCGGCCTGGAGGCCGACATCCACCACCGGTACCAACCTGGTCTCTCCCGACCTGGAGCGACGGAAGAGGTGGAGCGTACCCGCGATCGGCCCGCACCGACCTCGGCCCCGCGGAACGCGCAACCCGGCGCACGAAACCCGGCAGGCCGCCACGGCCCAGTCCCGACCCGCCGCGAACCCGACCCGCCGCGAACCCGACCCGCCGCGAACCCGACCCCGTGAAATTGTGGGATTGAATGGTTGGGGCGGCCGGCGACAGGCCGATCCCCGATCGCGGTCGCCTCCACGAAGAAACCATCCTGAGGCGGGCTCACGGCGATCACCTGAGGTCCACGGGCTTCTCGGCCGCCGAGCACATGGACAAGCCGATCCGCGGTCGGCTAATGTCCGACGGGCAAGGACGATCACCGGTTGAACGACGGTGGCGGTTACTTCCGACGGTCCGTCCCAGGGGGAAGCGGCGTGCTCGGCGCGGGAGTTTGGCCGAATGGTGGTCAGTTCGAGGCTGCGGTCTCCACTGGCGCGGAGGTATTCACGGATCCACGGCTGCGGACCGCCCGGTTCGAACGGGACGCTTTCGGTGCCCCGGTGCAGGTCACCGGCGAGTCGGCGGTCGTTTTCTTCGGAGCGGCGACGGGCAGTGCCTTCGCGCTGCGCTGTCCGACCCGGCCGCTGACCGGCGGAGCCGAACGCTATGCGGCGGTAACGAATCATCTACGTCGTCATCGGGTACTGTCAGCCTTCCCGAAAGCCGAGTGGGTCGCGCAGGGAGTGCGGGTCGGCGAGAAATGGTGGCCGGTGGTCGTCATGGACCAGGTCCAGGGCACCACCCTGCGGACCTACGTCCGCCAGCACCTCGCATCTCCGGAAGCACTGCGTGACCTCGCCGCCGGATGGAAGCTTCTACTCGGTGAGATGAGCAAGGCCGAGATCGCCCATGGCGATCTGCAGCACGGCAACGTGTTCGTCACCGAACAAGGTTCAGTACGCCTCGTGGACCTGGACTCGGTTTGGGTCCCGGCGGTCGCGCACCTGCCGCCGGACGAGCATGGACATCGCCACTACCAGCACCCCCGCCGGCAGTCGACGGGCTACTGGGACCGCCGCGTCGACACCTTCCCGGGTCTCGTCATCTACCTCTCGGTGCTGGCGGTCGCCGCCGACCCGGCCCTGTGGGAAGAGTTCCACCGCGACGAGAACCTCATCCTGAGCGCGTCCGACCTCGCCCAGCCCGACCACACGCCGATCTGGTCACGACTCGCCGCAAGCCGGGACGGCGAGGTCCGTCGGCTCGTCCCGCTGCTGAGGCGCTTCTGTCTCGGGCCGCCGGCGGTTGACGTCGATTTGCCGACGCTGCTGCGCGACGCCGACAGCGCCCTGCCGGACGCGCCTGTCAGCGAGGCGGTCGCGCCGTCCCTCGGCGCGGGGAGTTCCTGGTGGGAACCGAGCCAGGCGTCCGTCCCGACGAAGCCGATCGATCCCAGCCAGGGCTGGGCGACCCCGCCGACCCCGCCCTCTCCGTCGGGAGCTCCAGCCACCCCAGGCACCCCGGCCACCCCAGCCGCGGGACGGAATCTCTGGGACGCGACGACCAGGACATCGCCGAACACCGGTCCCTCGGCGGGTCAGGGCGGCACGGCCGCGGGCGCCGGTGACGCCTCGGGTTCCAGCCGGGCCGGCGCGACCTCCGCGGCCGGCGACGGGGCGCGGCGGGCGTCGCCCTCCGGATCCGTGCCGAACCGCGGCTCCGGGTCGCGCACGGCGGCTCTCGTCCTCGCGGCCCTGGCCATCCTCGCACTCATCCTGATCATCCTCACCGTGGGATGACACCAGACGACCGAAGGCTCGAGACACTCGAGACAACCGATGGGAGGCGGCATGGCGCCGTCAGGCGGGCCGGACGACACCGCGTGGCCGAGCCGCCACCGGCGGATCATCGGGGTCTGCATCCTCGTGGCCGCGGTCACGATCGCCGTCGTCGGCCTGATCTCGGGCGGAGGCGGAACGGCTCCGTCGCCGATCAGGATCCTGGTGACGACCTCCGCCGACCAGGCCCTGCGGGCGGCCGGCGGCAACGACGTCAACCAGGTGATACTCGTGGCGTCGTCGGCGCCGCAGCCGGACGAGCCCGAGCTGTTCATCCAGTACAAGGTGCGGGCCGGGGAGACCCGGGAGCAGATCGCCGCGGCACTCGGGATCAACCCGGACGCCGTGGCCGATCATCCGTTCAAGGACGGTGAGCTGCTCCACGTCCCGCTCCCGCCCCGATTCACCCGCGGCACGGGAAAGGACGGCCCGGTCTTCACCGCCTACACCCCACCTGCGGCATCGTCCACGGCCGGCGTTTCGTTGCTCGGGGTGCCGGCCGCCGACGTCCCCCGGCTCGCCGAGGTCGGCGCCCGGCTGCTCGTCGCCGTCGGTCCGGGTGCCCGCCCGGACGTCCACAAGGTGGCCGAGGCACTTCCGGACACGGTCGAGGCGATCGGTGACGACCACAAGGTCCTGGTGCCGGCCTCGGTGCACGACGGCACCCACGGCCCCGGCCGGATCGGCACCGCGCTGCGCTGGCTTCTGATCTTCGCGGTCGGCCTTGCCGTGGTTCCGCTGGCCGGCTTCATCCACGCCGTGACCGGTCGCGGCACCTACCCGGAACCGACGTCGCCCCGGGACTTCCGGCCGGCCGACTTCCGGCCGGCCGACTTCCGGCCGGCTAGGTACCCGCGGCCGGCACCGCCGGCCGACTTCCCGCCGGCCGCCTCCCAGCGTCCGCTCCCGCCTCGGCGCCCGGCCCCCCCGGGACCGGGCGCCGCCGTCCATCCGATCGGAGTCGAGGTGATCGATCGACGGACGCTGCTGGAGGACCCGCAGTGCTCGTGCGGGAGCGTCCAGGTCGACGCGTCCTACGCCTGCCGCGCATGTCCGAACTCATGGCGGGTGGGCGCCGGCGAGCCCTGGCCGGACATCCTCCCGACGAACCCGGCGGACGATCCCCCGGGCGCTCTCTCCGCCGACGACCACCTCCCCCCGTACTGATCCGACTCCCCCGGTACTGATCCGATTCCTGAGGAAGCGCGACGCCCATGCCCTACACCAAGCAGATCGACCGGCGTGCCCCGGGCTGCTTCATCTTTCTGCTGGACCAGTCCGACTCGATGAACTACCCGATCGCCGGGCGTCCCGGCATCTCCAAGGCGCAGGCCCTCGCCGACATCGTCAACGACACCCTCGCGATGATCATCCGTCGGTGCAGCAAGGAGCGCGGCGAGGGTCCGCGTCCCTACTACGACATCGCCGTGCTCGGCTACAGCGGCCAGGAGGCCCGCTCACTGTTCACCGGAGCGCTCGCCGGCCAGTGGCTGGTCTCGGTACCGGACCTCTTCTCCTGCGTACTGCGCCGGGAGGAGCGGCACGGCTCCTCGATGCCAGTGTGGTTCGAACCGTTCGGGGCGGGCCTCACCCCGATGTGCGCCGCCCTCGACATGGCCGGGAGCCTCGCCTCCGGCTGGGCCCAGAGCCACCAGGACTCCTTCCCCCCGATCATCATCAACATCACCGATGGAGCCGCCACCGACGGCGAGCCCGAGAAGGTGCAGATGTGGGCCGACCGGCTACGGTCACTGCGCACCGCGGACGGCAACCTGCTGCTGTTCAACATCAGTATCTCCGCGGTCGCGCAGACCACCACCACCTTCCCCGCGGCCGAGTCCGAGCTGTCCGACGAGTGGGCTCGCGGGCTGTTCCGGATGTCGAGCGAGCTGCCGCCGCTGATGCGCACCGCGGCGGAGCGCCTGGGCGTGCAGACCCGGCCCGGCGCCCGGGGATTCGTCTCCAACGCGACACCCGACGCGATCGTCCTCGCCCTCACCGTCGGCACCCAGGTGGCTCAGGTCGACGCCTGAGTGGGGCGGTGGGCCGACGGCTGCGGTGGGTCCCGAGGAAGGAGAGGTGCGGGAGTGCGGGTCACGGGCCGTGTGCAGGTGTGGCTGCCGAAAAACAGCGGCTATGCCTCCGAAGACGCGACGATGGTGAGCACGGCGCGCCGGCGGGCGGCCGTCGCGGATGGCGCGTCGGAGGGGGTCGACGTGCGGCGGTGGGCAAACCTGCTGGTCACGCGATACGTCAACGCGCCGCCGCCGATCGGGGCCTCGGCCGAGGGCATCTACGAATGGTTCCGCGAGACGATCAGGATCTGGAACCTGAGCCCGCCGACGGTCGATCCCGACGACTGGCGGTTCCAGGGCGTCGGTGCGACGGAAGCGGCGTTCGCCACGTTTCTTGGGCTGCAGTTCAGGAGCGAGGAGAACGAACACGACGGCCGGCTGGAGTGGGAGGCGATCGCGGTCGGCGACTCCTGCCTGGTCCGGGTGCCCTCGCCGAAGGCCATCCTGGCGGGCGCGCAACCCGAGTTCTTCCCGTACTCCGCATCGGCAGCCTTCACGAGCACCCCCGACCTGGTGCCCAGCGACCTCGGGCGGGCCCGTCGGCTCGCGCCGACCGGGGAGGGCTGGCCGGTGCGGGTGCGGCGGGGCTTCGCCGAGGCGGGGGAGGTCTTCCTGCTCGGCAGCGACGCGATCAGCAAGTGGCTCTACACCCTGCCGTGGACTGATCCGGAGGTTTGGCGGCGACTTCCCGACCTACGCAAGCCGAACCTGGAGGGGCTCGCCCACCAGCTCAAGGACGCGGGCGAGATCGACCACGACGACCTCACGCTGGTGGTGCTCCGGGTGCGCGAGGACCCGCGGAGGTGACGCACGGGCGTGGATCCTAAACGACGGCCGGGCGCCACCCTCGCCGAGACGGATGGACGCCCGGCCGTGGCCGGTCCGCGGGATCGATCAGCCGGCCCTGCGCTTCTCGATCGCCTCGATGAGCTGCGGGACGACGTTGAACAGATCGCCGACCAGCCCGTAGTCCGCGAACTCGAAGATCGGCGCTTCCGGGTCCTTGTTGATCGCGACGATCGTCTTGGACGTCTGCATCCCGGCCCGGTGCTGGATCGCGCCGGAGATGCCGACCGCGATGTAGAGCTGCGGGGACACCGTCTTGCCGGTCTGCCCGACCTGGTTCTGGTGCGGGTACCACCCGGCGTCGGTAGCGGCACGCGACGCGCCGACCGCGGCGCCGAGGGTGTCGGCCAGCTTCTCCACCAGGGTGAAGTGCTCGGCGGCGCCCAGACCGCGACCACCGGAGACGACGACCTGGGCCTCGGTGAGGTCCGGGCGGCCGGACTTCGCCTCGACGACGCGGTCGACGATCTTGGCTCCCTTCGCGGCGTCGGAGATCGCGATGTCCACCGTCTGCTCGGACGGCGTCACCGGGGCGGCCTCGGGCGCCGTCGAGTTCGGCCGGACGACGACCACCGGAACACCCTTGACGACCTTCGACGTGACGATCGTCGAGCCGCCGAAGATACCCTGGGTGGCGACCAGGTCGGGGGTCAGCGCGACAGCGTCCCAGATCAGGCCCGAGTCGGTCTTCGCGGCGACGCGGGCCGCGATCTCCCGCGAGTCCGCGGTGGCGGCGACCAGAACGGCGGCCGGCGACGCGTCCGCGACCAGCTTGGCCAGCACCTCGGCCGCCGGCGCGCCCACGTAGCCGACGACGTCCTCCGACTCGACGACGTAGACCCTGGCGGCGCCATACTGCGCGAGGTACTCCTTGGCCTTCGCATAGGTGCCCGGCGCTCCGAGGAACACCGCGGCGGCCTCGCCGAGCGAACGGGCGAGCGTCAGCAGTTCCGCGGTGACCTTCTTGGGTTCACCATCGGCGTGCTCGACGAGCACGAGAACTTCAGCCATCGGACAAAACCCCTCAGATAAGCTTCTGCGCCGCGAGGAACTCCGCGACCTTCGTGCCGCCGTCGCCCTCGTCCTTGACGATCGTGCCACTCGACCGCGGCGGCGCGGGCTCCGAGGCAACGACCGTCGACGTGGCGCCGGCCAGCCCGACCGCACCGGCGTCCAGACCCGCGTCCGCGGCGGACAACGTCGTCAGCGGCTTCTTCTTGGCCGCCATGATGCCCTTGAACGAAGGGTAACGCGGCTGGTTGATCTTCTCGACCACGGCGACCACGGCCGGCAGGCTTGCCTCGACCAGGGCGTAGCCGTTGTCGGCGAGACGCTCGATCGTGACCTTACCCGCGGCCGGATCCACCGTGACCTTGCGGGCCTGGGTGAGCTGGGGAAGGGCCAGCCGCTCCGCCAACAGGGCACCGATGACGCCGCCACGGGCATCGGAAGCCTCGCTGGAGGTGATGACGATGTCGGGTGACAGCGTGGAGATCACCTTCGCCAGCGCGGCGGACGTCGCCAGCGCGTCCGACCCGTGCAGCAAGTCGTCCGTCAGGTGCACGGCCTTGTCCGCGCCCATCGACAGGGCCTTGCGGATCGTCTCGGCCGCCTTGGCCGGTCCCATCGTGACGACGGTGACCTCGCCCCCGTGCGCTTCCTTGATCTTCAGGGCCTCTTCGACCCCGTACTCGTCCATCTCGTTCATGACGCTGTCGACACTCTTACGGTCGACGGTCTTGTCCGCGGCGTCGAGCTTCTTCTCCGCCCAGGTGTCAGGAACCTGCTTGACGGTAACGACGATGTTCACGCGTTGGGGCCTCCGTAGCCAACATCCGATGTCAGTCCCTTGACATCGTCGCATCTGGGGCGCTCACGCGCTCAATGATCGACGACGTGACGCGGACCGCAGTACGCCCCTGACCTGGACAGCCGGGCCGAAACCGGGCGGCAACTACGCTCCGTTATGGAGCCTAGTCCGTCCGCGCCCATCTCCGGCCCTCCAGCGCTCTCGGGGCGCGCGGAGACACGCCATGCAGATGTATGTGCAGAAAATGGATCCGCCACTTTCCGTAATGATTGAGATATTCCGCACGTTCTTTTACCGACCATCCGGGGATCCGCTAGAGGCATCGGCCCCGACTGGTCGTGCATTCCGGCCGGGTTATGCACACCCTCTTCCTTGCAACGTGACTTCTCGGCTACTTTCTGCCCAAGAGGTGCGCAAGGCACCGACATTATGGATTTAAGCCATCTTTACCTCGACGGGGGACACATGTCGAATACGTCGTCCGGAGATCCCTCTCCCACGACCCAGTTCGAGCGTCTGCTGCGGGAGGCCGGGGTATCCGACACCCGGTTCGCCCGGCAGGTGAACGCCCGCGCCCGCCATCAGCGCCGGATCGAGCTGGGCCTGGCCAGGACCACCGTCGGTCACTGGCGTCGCGGGATGCGGCCGCGTGACCCGATGGTCGCCGAACTTGCGGCGGCCGAGATATCCGCGGCCCTGGGATACCCGGTCCGGCCGGTGGATCTGGGCTGGCGCGGGGAGTCCTATGAACGCGACGACCTCGGGCTGTCGAGCTCGAACGCACCCACCGAGACCCTAAGCACCCTTGCCGGACTATCGGGACGAGACATGCGGCGACGCGACCTGTTGCACGACGGAACGGCCTTTATCGCATCGGCCTTCGCCGATCCGGTCCTCTCCAGCCTCACCGGAGTGGTTGACCGGGTCGCCAGGCCGGAATCAACGGGAGCCTCCGCCGGCGCCGTGATCCGGGATATGACCGAGACCTTCCGCCGGCTGGACGCAAAGTTCGGCGGCGACGAGATCCGGCCTCAGGTCGTCGCCTTTCTGCACGACCGGACCCGGGCCGCCCGGGAGGGGCGGCCGAGCCCCGACCTGTTCAGTGCGCTGGCCGAGCTGACCCAGTTCAGCGGGTGGCTCGCCCAGGACAGCAACCGGCAGGCCCTCGCGCAGCGCTACTACATCCAGGCCCTCAGCCTCGCCGAGCACGCCGACGACGCCATGCTCGCCGGCCGGGTGCTGTCCGCGATGAGCGACCAGGCCGCCCGGCTGGGCCATCCCCGGCAGAGCCTCGCCCTGGCCCGGGCGGCCCTCGGCCGCGCGGTGCGGCACTCCTCGTATGCCGTGCAGGCCATGCTGCACGACAAGCATGCCTGGGCACTGGCACGCAACCGTGACGAGGCCGGTTGCATGGAGGCCCTGGACAAGATGGACCGGGCGATCGCGCGCAGCGACGGGGACGACGGACCGTCCTGGGCCGGCCACTACAACGCCGGCGACGTCGCCGAGTGCCATGGTCACTGCCTGTTACTGCTGGGCCGCGCCCGACCGGCCGAGACGAAACTGCTCGAGGCCCGGAGCCTGCAGGGCGCGGCGCGCGCCCGAACCCGCAGCTACGCCGAGGCCGACCTCGCCTTGGCCTACCTGCGCCGACCGACTCCGGACCTGGAGGCCGCCCTGGAGGCGGGCTACCGAGCCGTCGCCGTCGCCGGGCAGCTGTCGTCCTCTCGGGTCACCGAGAAGCTGCGGGAGCTGGACCGTGAGCTCGACACGCACCCGACGGTGGCGGTCCGCGAATGGCACGAACGGGCGCGCCCGCTGGTCGGCGCCGCGGCCTGCGCCACAGCCGCCACCTGACCAGTCACCGATAGCCGCCGCACGGGCGCCGACGGCTCCCGGCCCCGGCAAGCTACGGCCATCGGCCCCACCGTTACCGACCTCTCACCACCGAACGGGCCGTCCGGGAGCACCCGCCTCCCGGACGGCCCTGTCAGCCGGGCACTCTGGTGAAGTGAGTTCCGCGCAGGAGTCCGGTTCCGCCGTGCCGGATACCGACCCCACCTCCCGGCACAAGGACATCCCGGTCGCCGCCCCGGAGCCCCGGCCGCACCCGACCTTCCCGGTCCGCCCCCTGGTCGTGATCGTCGCGTGGGTCGCGGCGGCCGGACTCGGGGGGATCGCCCTCGGCCGGTTGGCCCATCTCGACGATGCGGTGGGCTGGCCCTACTCCGCGATCAACGCCGGGACCGAACTGCTCTACCTCCCGGCCTACGCCACCGTGGCGGTGGCCTTCGCGCTCCGTCGCAACCTGCTGATGATCATCTCCATGGCCCTGATCGCCATCCATCTGTTCTGGACCCTGCCCGAGGTTTTCCCCGGCGGCGCCGAGGAGGCCCCGCAGGGTGCCGCGCGCCTGCGGGTGATGTCGGCGAACCTGCTCTACTACAACGACCACGCCGACCGGCTGGGCGCGCAGATCCGCGCCGCGAACCCGGACGTGCTCGTCCTCGTGGAGCTCTCCCCGCTCACCCTGGCGCGGGTCACCTCGTCCGGAGCGCTGGCGAGCTACCGGTACCGCGAGGTGCACCCGGAGCCGGGTGCGTTCGGCGCCGCCGTGTTCTCCCGCTTCCCGCTGCACGACGCCGCGGCCCCGATCGTCGGCGGAGCAATGTCATTGCGGGCCACCGTGGAGGTGGATGAGCGTCGACGCTTCGTCGTGTACGCGGTGCACACGATCTCACCGACGACCAGCGCCTACACCGACCGCTGGCGGACCCAGCTCGACACGCTGCGCGCGCAGCTCGAGCACGCCACGCTGCCGGTCGTCATGGCCGGCGACTTCAATGCCACCCGGGACCACCGGCCGTTCCGTCGGCTGGTGAACTCGGGGGTACGCGACGCGCACGACGTCGTCGGCGGCGGATGGCAACCGACCTGGAACTCCAAGAGCCTGATCCTGCCGCCCGTGCTGCGCATCGACCACGTGCTGGCCTCACCCGCGTTCGCGGTGACGGGTTTCGAGGTCGGCGGCGACTTCGGCAGTGACCATCGGCCGGTCATCGCCGACCTGGCCATGCGGTAACCCCCGGATGGCGCCTTCGGCGCAATCCGGGGACCCCTACCACAGACACCGCACGGGGTCTCCGTCGAATCGCCTCCGGCGATCCTCCTGGGACAACCATCGCGCGCCTTCGGCGCAATCCGGGGACCCCTACCACAGACACCGCACGGGGTCTCCGTCAGCGGCCGATGAAGTCGGCCTTGCCGGGCCCGCTCTCGAGGAAGGACTCCATTCCGATCCGCCGGTCCTCGGTGGCGAACAGCCCGGCGAACAGCGCCGCCTCCAGACGTAGCGCCTCGGCCAACGCGATCTCCGCGCCGTCGTCAACCGCCTGCTTCGCCGCCGCGAGCGCCATCGCCGGGCCGTTCGTGTACCGGCCCGCGATCCGCTTCGCCTGCACGTACACCTCACCCGCGGGAACGACGGCGTCGGCCAGACCGATCTCCGCTGCCTCGGCCGCCCGGACCTGCCGGCCGCTGAAGATGAGGTCCTTGGCGCGGGACGGGCCGATCAGGCGCGGCAGCCGCTGGGTGCCCCCCGCGCCGGGGATCACTCCGAGCAGGATCTCGGGCTGGCCGACCCGGGCGTCCTCGGCCAAGACCCGCACGTCCGCGCACAGGGCAAGCTCCAACCCGCCGCCCAGGGCATAGCCCGTCACCGCGGCGACCACGGGCTTCGGGATCCGGGCCACGACCTCGAAGGTGGAGTTCAGATCGCCCACCCAGGTGGATACCTCGGCGTAACCCATCGGCGCCATCTGCCGGATGTCGGCCCCGGCGGCGAACACCTTTTCCCCGCCATAGAGCACCACCGCGCGGACGTCCGACCGCCGGGTCGCCTCGACCGCGGCGGTCCGCAGCTCCGCGGCGACCGTGGAGTCCAGCGCGTTCATCGGCGGCCGGTCTAACCGGATGGTGCCGATCCCGCCGTCAACCTCGAGCCGCACCACACTCATCCGCGTTCCTCCCGCTTCAGGCCCTCGATGACCGGCGAGGCGTCCGGCGCCCCGGCGTTCCCCACCCCGTCCGACCCGCCGAGATCGTCGACGGTGCCGGCTTTGAGGATGGTTTCGATGTCGCTGTAGATGTCGGTCGCCACGATAGGCCGACACCCGCTGATCTTCATCAATCATCTCCAGATCGGGTTCGGGGATCGCTCGGTTCCACCCGGCGCACTAGCCCATAGCAGGAAATAGCGGACATTGCCAACGGTCGGCCGCCGGCCGGTCCCCTCTCACGCCCGGAACCTGCCGACCGCCGGAACCTGCCGCGCAACTCCTGAGAGTTGACGGGCCTTCGTGGTAGACCGGGGGGGCAGCGTGTGACCGTGCTGTTCGTCCCGAGCCGACCCAGGAGGAGCCGTGACCGACACAGGTGTCAGCGTCTCGACCGGTCTCGAGAACGTCGCCGATCTCGAGGCGACCCTGGAGAGTCTGCTGTCGGTGGAGCGTTTCGACCCATCGGCAGCCTTCACCCGGCGCCTGCCGATGGACGCCGACCGGGCCGCCGCCGAGGCGGACCCGAACGCGTTCTGGGCTCGCAAGGCCGAGGAGCTGCTGACCTGGCACACGCCGTTCACGCAGGTACTCGACGACTCGAACCCGCCCTTCTACACCTGGTTCGCGGACGGGATGCTGAACCTGTCGGAGAACTGCCTGGACCGGCACGTGGCGGCCGGGCGCGGCGAGCGGGTGGCCTTCCACTGGCACGGGGAGGAGGGGGAGCGGCGCACCGTCACCTATGCGGACCTGCTCGCCGACACCCAGCGGCTGGCGAACGGGCTGCGTTCGCTCGGCGTGCGCGCCGGCGACGTGGTCGGGATCTTCCTGCCGATGATTCCCGAGGTGGCCGTCGCGATGCTGGCCTGCGCCCGGATCGGCGCGGTCCACAACGTGGTCTTCGGCGGTTTCGCGCCGTCCGCGGTCCGGGAGCGGATGGAGGTCTCCGACGCCAAGGTGCTGATCACCGTGGACGGCGCGCGGCGCAAGGGACGGACGGCGCCGGTGAAGGCCGCCGTCGACGCGGAGCTCGGTGACCTCCCGGCGCTGGGGCACATTGTGGTCGTGTCCGGGCCGGGCGGTACCGGGGCGCCGATGACCGCGGGCCGGGACGTCTGGTACCACGAGCTGCTGGCCACGGCGGCGCCCGACTGCCCGCCGGAACCGCTGTCCGCGGAGCATCCCCTGTTCATCCTCTACAGCTCCGGGTCGACCGCGAAGCCGAAGGGGATCCTGCACACGACCGCGGGTTACCTGCTCGGCGCCACCTACACTCACCGGGCGGTCTTCGACATCGACCCGGACACCGACGTCTACTGGTGTTCCGCGGACGTCGGCTGGATCACTGGGCACTCCTACATCGTCTACGGCCCGCTATCGAACGGCGTGACCAGCGTGATGTACGAGGGGGCGCCGGACTACCCCGACTACGACATCTGGTGGCGGCTCATCGAGGAGTACAAGGTCACCGTGTTCTACACGGCGCCGACGGCGATCCGTACGTGCATCAAGTGGGGCGCGCGGTATCCCGGTCGGCACGACCTGTCCTCGCTGCGGGTACTCGGCACGGTCGGGGAACCGATCAACCCGAAGGCGTGGTTGTGGTACCACGTGGTCATCGGCGGTGGTCGCTGCCCGATCGTCGACACGTGGTGGCAGACCGAGACCGGCTCCGCGCTCATCTCGCCGCTGGCCGGCGTCACGTCGACCAAACCGGGTTCGGCGACCCTGCCGCTGCCCGGTATCAGCCCGGCGCTGCTCTCGGAGGACGGCGAGCCGGTCACTGAGGGCACCGGAATCCTGGTGATCACCAAGCCGTGGCCGTCCATGCTGCGCACCCTTTACAAGGACGACGAGCGATTCGTCAAGACGTACTTCTCCCGCTTCGGCCCGTCAACCTACGTCGTCGGCGACGCCGCACGCCTCGACGCCGACGGCTACTTCTGGATCATCGGGCGGATCGACGACGTCATCAACGTGTCCGGGCACCGGCTGTCCACCGCGGAGGTGGAGTCGGCGATCGTCGCCCATGAGGCCGTCGCCGAGGCGGCGGTGGTCGCACAGTACGACGAGCAGACCGGCCAGGCGATCGTCGCGTTCGTGACGCTCGCCGGTGACCGCTCGGGCGACGAGGCCACCGAGGCCGAGCTGCGCGAGCACGTGGCCAGGCGGATCGGCAAGCTCGCCCGGCCGCGGCGGATCATCTGGGCCGACGACCTGCCGAAGACCCGGTCCGGCAAGATCATGCGCCGGTTGCTGCGTGACATTGCCGAAGGCCGGGAACTCGGCGACGTCACGACCTTGCGCGACCCCGCGGTGATGGCCGCGCTCACGGCCAAGGTGGGCACCGCCCGAGACAACGAGTAAGGGCGGTTCCGGTCCCCGATTCCGGACAATTCTGGCTGTCATCGGGTCGACATGACAGTTGTTTCCCGGCCGGGACCAGCTGGCCGCACCCGGGTGTGTCGACGTCGCCGGCACTGTCTAGGCTCACGTCTTCGTGAGAGCCCTCCGACGGTTCACCGTCCGTGCGCAGCTCCCCGGGCAGCTTGCTCCACTGGGGGAACTAGTCCTGAATCTTCGCTGGTCCTGGCATCCCGAGACGCTGGACCTGTTCGAGTCTGTTGATCCGGAGCTCTGGCGGGCGACGAAGGGAGACCCGGTCCGCCTGCTCGGCGAGGTGGATCATAACCGGCTGCTCGCGCTGGCCGCCGACCGCCGGTTCGTGCGCCGACTCACCGACGTCGCGGACGACCTCCAGGAGTACCTGACGGCCGATCTGTGGTATCAGCAGCGGAAGGCCGAGGGCGCCCCGTCGGCGATCGCCTACTTCTCCCCGGAGTTCGGTATCACCGAGGTGCTGCCGCAGTACTCCGGCGGCCTCGGCATCCTCGCCGGGGACCATCTCAAGACCGCGAGCGACCTCGGCGTGCCGATCATCGGCGTCGGCCTGCTCTACCGGGCCGGGTACTTCGTGCAGTCGCTGTCCCGGGACGGCTGGCAGCAGGAACGGTACCCGGGCATCGATCCGCACGGGCTCCCCCTGACCCAGCTGACCGATACGGCGGGGATGCCGGTGAAGGTGGCCGTCGGGCTGCCCGAGGGTCGCACGCTGCACGCGCAGATCTGGAAGGCGCAGGTCGGACGGGTCCCGCTGCTGCTGCTCGACTCGGACGTCGAGGACAACCAGCCGGCCGAGCGGGGGGTGACCGACCGGCTCTACGGCGGCGGAACCGACCACCGGCTGCTCCAGGAGATGCTGCTGGGCATCGGGGGTGTCCGCGCGCTGCGCGCCTACGCCGCGGTGACCGGGACTCCGGAGCCCGAGGTGTACCACACCAACGAGGGGCACGCGGGCTTCCTCGGCCTGGAGCGGATCCGGGAACTCGTCGAGAACGGGCTCAGCTTCGACGAGGCGCTCCAGGCCGCCCGCGCCGGCACACTGTTCACCACCCACACCCCTGTCCCCGCCGGCATCGACCGGTTCCCTCGCAGCCTGGTCGCCCGCCATTTCGGCGGGGACAACGGCTGGCCCGGCGTGCCGGTCGAGCGGATCCTGCAGCTCGGGGTGGAGGCCGACCCCAACGTCTTCAACATGGCCCACATGGGCCTACGGCTCGCACAGCGTTCGAACGGCGTCAGCAAGCTGCACGGCATCGTCAGCCGGGAGATGTTCGCGGGGCTGTGGCCCGGCTTCGACACCGCCGAGGTCCCGATCGGCTCGGTGACCAACGGGGTGCACGCCCCGACCTGGGTGTCCCGGCCCATTATCGAGCTTGCTGACCGCGAGCCCGACCCGGGCCTGCTTTCCGACGACGCGGCCGGATTCGAGAAGATCTCCACGTTGCCCGACGAGGTCGTGTGGGCCGCCCGGCGGCAACTGCGGGAGCGCCTCGTCACCGAGGTCCGCCGCCGGCTGCGGGCCTCCTGGCTCGAGCGCGGCGCGGCACCCGGTGAGCTGGAGTGGGTGGAGTCGGTTTTCGACCCGGACATCCTCACGATCGGTTTCGCCCGGCGTGTGCCGTCCTACAAGCGGCTGACCCTCATGCTGCGGGACCGTGACCGGCTGCGCCGGCTGCTGCTGCACCCGCAGCGGCCGATCCAGATGGTCATCGCCGGCAAGGCGCACCCCGCCGACGACGGCGGCAAGCAACTCGTCCAGCAGATTGTCCAGTTCTCCGACGACCCGGCCGTGCGGTCGCGCATCGTCTTTCTCCCCGACTACGACATCGGGATGGCGCGCTTCCTGTACTCCGGATCGGACGTTTGGCTGAACAACCCGCTGCGTCCGCTGGAGGCGTGCGGCACGTCGGGGATGAAGGCCGCGCTGAACGGCTGCCTGAACCTGTCCATCCGGGACGGCTGGTGGGACGAGATGTTCGACGGCCAGAACGGCTGGGCGATCCCGACCGCGGACGGGGTCGAGGACCCCGACCGGCGCGACGACATCGAGTCCGCCGCCCTGTACGACCTGTTGGAGAACACTGTCGCCCCCCGCTTCTACGACTCGGAGCCCGGCGACGGCATCCCGCGGCGCTGGGCCGCGATGGTCAAGCACACCCTGTCGGCCCTCGGTCCTCAGGTCCTGGCCAGCCGCATGGTCCAGGAGTACGTCGAGCGCTACTACGTGCCGGCCGGTGTCTCGGCCCGGGCCGCCGCCGCCAACGGCTTCGCCGGAGCCCGGGACCTGGCCGCCTGGAAGAGCCGGGTGCATGCCGCGTGGCCCGGGGTCCGCGTGCTCAACGTCGACTCCGCTGGTCTCGGTGACACCCCTCAGGTGGGCCAGTCGCTGGTGGTGCGGGCCACGGTCGACCTCGGTGAGCTGGCACTCGGGGACATCGACGTCCTCGCCTCCTACGGCCGGATCGACCAGACCGACCGGATCCTGGATCCTTCGACGCTGTTCCTGCAGCCGGTTGGCGAAGGGGAGGGCGGTTACCGCTACGAGGGCACCATCCCGCTCGGGCGCACCGGACCCTTCGGTTACACGGTGCGGGTGCTGCCCCGGCACGCACTCACCGCGAGCATCGCCGAACTGGGCCTGGTCACCAATCCTT
The DNA here is from genome assembly GCF_000685765.2 of Frankia sp. BMG5.23. Lineage (NCBI taxonomy): Bacteria > Bacillati > Actinomycetota > Actinomycetes > Frankiales > Frankiaceae > Frankia > Frankia sp. BMG5.23. Next base: position 11,397 of record NZ_JDWE01000054.1, on the reverse strand, counting down.
AGGGGTCCCCACACCGCGGGGAAGCCGCCGTGCCGGGGGGATGGGCTCGTAGGACGAGCACGCTGTGGCCCAGCACGGTCAGGGACTCGCCGCCGACGTAGCTGGTTCCCGGTACCGCGACGGTCGCCGGGAATCCGGCAAGATCGTCGTCGGCGGTATTGAGCAGCAGGTCGTGGCGGGCCGCCCAGGGAGCACCGGGCAGGGTGACGACGGTGTCGCCGCGATCCGGGTGGAACACGTACACCAGGCCAGCGCCGTGGGCCGGTAGATCGTGCGTTCCCCGCCCGCCGGCAGGATCCTCATCGACGGGGCTGCCGGCGACGGGGCTGCCGGCGACATGGGCCACGAGCGTCTCGACCTGCGGGGCGTTCCAGTCCGCCACCGACATCACCGCCCCGTCCGCACGGAACCAGGTGATGTCCGCGAGTCGCCCGGGTGCCGACTGGCCGCCGTGGAAGAACCGCCCGCGGCGCAGCACGGGTTCGGCGGAACGCAGTGCCGCCAACCCGCCCACCAGCCGACACAGCGCCGGGTCGGGGCCGGCCGGGTCGGGGTAGGCGTGGTCCGGCTCCGCGACGTCCTCCGGTCCGGTGACGCCTTCCGGTCCGGTGACGTCCTCCGGTCCCACGAGGTCGGTCGGCCAGTCGAGCCAGGACACCGCGTTGTCCTGGCAGTAGGCGTTGTTGTTGCCGCCCTGCGAGCGACCGAACTCGTCGCCGGCGAGCAGCATCGGGACGCCCGTGGACAGCAGCAGCGTCGTGATCAGTCCCCGGCGCACCCGGCGGCGGATGGCCAGGATCGCCGGGTCGTCGGTCGCACCCTCCATCCCGTGGTTCGCCGAGCGGTTGTCCGCCTCGCCGTCCCGGTTGCCCTCGCCGTTGTCCTCGTTGTGCTTCTCGTTGTAGGAGACCAGATCGGCCAGGGGAAAGCCGTCGTGGGCGGTGACGAAGTTGATCGATGCCCAGGGGCGTCGGCCGCCGTGCTCGAACAGGTCCGACGAGCCGGACACCCGATAGCCCAGATCGGCGACGCCGCTGGTGTACCTGTTCCACACGTCGCGCACGGTGTCACGGAACCGCCCGTTCCACTCCGCCCAGGGTGCCGGGAACCCCCCCACCTGGTATCCGCCCCAGCCGACGTCCCACGGCTCGGCGATCAGCTTCACCGTGGCGAGGATCGGGTCGGCGTGGATGGCGGTCAGCAGGCTTGCCGCGGGGTCGAAGGCGTCGGGATTGCGGGCGAGCGCGGTGGCGAGATCGAACCGGAACCCGTCGACGCCCATCTCCGTCACCCAGTACCGCAGCGAGTCGCAGATCAGCCGCACGACGTGCGGTGAGGACGTGTTGAGGGTGTTGCCGCAGCCGGTCACGTCACGGTAGCGCCGGGGATCCATCGGCTCTACCCGGTAATAGGTCGTGTTGTCCAGACCACGCAGGGACAGCGTCGGGCCCCGCTCGCTGCCCTCGGCGCTGTGGTTGTAGACGACGTCGAGTATCACCTCAATGCCGACGGCGTGCAGGGCTGCGACCATCGCCTGGAATTCGCCGATCGGATCGTCAGTGGCCGCGTACCCGGCATGAGGGGCGAAGAAGGCCAGGGTGTTGTAAGCCCAGTAGTTGATTTTTCCGCGCTCGAGCAGGGCCGGTTCGGAGACCGAGGTGTGCACCGGCAGCAGTTCGATCGCGGTGACGCCGAGCCGGCGCAGGTGCGCCAGGACGCTCGGGTGGCCGAGCCCGGCGTATGTCCCGCGTAACCGTGGCGGCAGGTCCGGGTGACGTTTCGTGAGCCCGCGTACGTGCGCCTCGTAGATGATCGTGTCCGACCAGGGGATGGTGGGCCGGTTGTCCGCCGGGTGTACGCCGTGACCCGTCAAACCGCCACTCCCGGATCCGGGGTCCCCGATCCCGGGGTCCCCGAATCCGGACTCCCTGGTCCCGGCGGAGCCCCGCTGCGCCCGCCCGGGCCCGGTCACGACGCAGCGGGGCACGAAAGGTGCGGAGTCCCGCGGGTCCGGTTCGAAGCCGTAGGGGTCGCCGCCACCGAACCCGTAGATCGCCGGGTCCGTGCGCAGCGTCCCGGCTACCGATCGGGTGTAGGGGTCGACCAGCAGCTTCGCCGGGTTGTACCGCTGGCCCCGCTCCGGGTCATAGGGACCGTGTGCCCGCAGGCCGTAACGCTGACCGGGGCGGACGCCAGCCAGATAGCCGTGCCACACCCCGCCGTCACGCTCCGGAAGTCGATGGCGTGTCTCGCGGCCATCGGCATCGAACAGGCAGAAGTCGACCGCCTCGGCCCCGGGGGCGACGACGGCGATGTTCACCCCGGACCCGTCCCAGGTCACGCCCAGTGGCACCGCGCACCCCGGCGCGAGCCCGGAGGCGGTCGGCGCCGGTACGCCCGGGGATGCCGCTATGTCCGGTGAGACGGTGGTCTTCACGGTGTCGGACACCTTGGCGACGCTAACCGATCCCCTTCTCCGGAGCACGGGAAACACGGTGGCCGTGGAACAGGCCGGGGATGACGTCAAAAGAAGGGGGACGGCTGCGCGGACGGGGACGGCTGCTAGGGCGCAGGGGTGGCGTGGACCCCCCCTACGTCCGGCCTCGACTGGCCGCGTACAAGGCTGTGGCCCACGTCGCACTCAACCAGGCAGATGAAGCCCGGTCAGCCCTGACGTGAAGCCCGGTCAGCCCTGACGGTGATGCAAACGAGCCGGACAACCCTGCCGCCCTATCCCGCCGCCGCGGCCTGGGAGGAGAGCGAGGAACTGATCTGGGCGGCTATGGCCCTGGCTGAACTTGGCGATTCCTCCGAAGTTCAGCCTCGCGTCACCGAAGCCCTGTCGGGCCTACCGACTCTCTCTCACCAGGCTCGCGCGAATGCCCTGTTCGCGGGGGCGCACGCCCAAGTAGACGATCCGGCGGCAGCGGCAGCGGGAGGACTCGCCGCGCTCGACGCGAACGCGGCGTGGCCATCCGCATCGGTCGTCGGCAGGGTGCGTCGGCTATCTGTGGCACTTCCGTCCGGGCCGGGCGCGCCTGCCGAGGTAGTCAAGTTGCGCCGAGCTCTCAGCACCGCACCCCCGCACGTTGCGGATAACGCCGCCGTCTGACCTTCCCGAGCCTGGTGTGCTACGCCGGACGCACGGTTACAGTTCCGGCGGTCCTGGTACCGACGTGGGTGTTCCGCCGCTACCGTTGATGCGGGTAGGGATCGATGGGAGACGGAGAGCAACAGGAGGCGGCGTGGTGCAAAGACCTAAGCACCGGGATAAACGGGGTAACACGTCCGGCGGATCAAGCACCGGGCGTTCCGGGACGAAGCGCGGCGGGACAAAAAACACCGCCGACCCGGACGACATGGTCAACCAAGGCCCACTCACCTGCCCGACGTGCGGCGGCTCCGGGCGGGCCGGCCGCCCGACCGCTGAACTCGACGCGGACGGCATGTTCGACGGTCAAGGTAAGGACAAGTGCACCAGCTGCGACGGCACCGGGAAGCAGAAAAGGTGAGTGATGAGCCGTGATGAGCCGTCAGCCCAGGACAACACCCCCGAGGGGCCAGACGTGATCATTCTGGAGTGTCCGAAGTGCCGGCGCGCCCAGGCACAGGCCCGCGCGAACGCCCGGAAGGGCAATCGGGACCGGGACGGCCTCCCGAATCTCAACCTCCAGGCGGTCCCTGACCGCTGCCCCCACTACCGGGACGTCTGGACGCCTGGGATGGGCCCCGGTTCCGATCCGCTGCCGCCGCCGGGCACGCCGGAGGAGCGCCGCCAAGGCCCGGTCTGACCGGGCCCGGAAGTCGCGCGAGGAGGTTCAGCGACTCCCGGCGGCGATCTCGGCCCGGACCCGCGCGACGAACGCCGCCAGCACCTGTTCGCCCGCGAGCACCCCGGCCGCGGCGGTGACGGTGACATTCGGGCCCGACCAGCCCAGCTCGTGCAGCTCACCGTGGGCCGGACGGATGGCGTGGTCGGCCGCCGCGAGCATCGGGACGTCGAGCACAGAGTCCCCCGCGGCCAGCAGCCGGGCGGTACCGGCACGGCGGGCGACCTCGACCACCGCGCGCTGCTTGGTCAGGACCGATGGGACGAAGTACACCTTCCGCCCCTGCACCGACATCGCCCAGCCCGCGGCCCGCGCCGTCTCGGCCTCCCCGGTCAGGTCGGGAATGCCAGCGCGGTCGTGGGCGACGAGGTAGACGAACAACCCGTCGGCGACCCGCACGAGCCGGGCCCAGCCGCCGGCGGCGGACCGCTCGGCGAGCGCCACCATCTCCGCCAGGGGGGCGCAGGCGGCGGCGGCCTCGGCAGCCACGTCCGCCGCCCAGGCCGGATCGGGAACCCCGTCGACCAGCAGGTGCCCGCCGTTGGCCGCGATCGCGTAGCGCGGCCGGACCCCGAGCTCGACCCGCGCGTACTGGGCGAGGGTGCGGGTGGTGACCGGGACGAGGACGGCGAGGTCGTGCAACTCGGCGAGCAGGGCCAGCGACCGCGCCGTCGCGAACGAGATCGGCGCTCCGTCGAGGCGTTCGACCTCGACGAGCTCCGGTGCGGGCCGGTCGTCGGCCAGCAGCAGCGAGTGCCGGGAAAAGATCAGCGTCTTGTCCAGGTCGCAGGCCAGCAGATGACGCGGCCCGGACGCGGCGGACGGACCGGCCGTCACGGGGGACGAGTCGGCCGTCACAGGACGTCCGGGCGCCAGCGCGCGTTCGGGGTGTGGAAGACCGGTGCCGCGCCGACCGGGCGGACCAGCCCCACACAGGAGAATGGCAGGTCCGCCAGCTCCTGGACCTCGACGTCGCGGTCGGCGGCCAGGGCCAGCACGTGCGTCAGCTCGTCGAGCCGGTCGGGGGCGACGAGGATGCGCCAGGGCACCCGGCGCAGCAGGACCCGGGTCGTCTCCCCCACCCCCGGCTTCACCATGACCACGTCGGGGATGTCGAACGCGGCCGCGATGCGCTCCACCGCCGCCCAGCCCGCCCAGGTCGGACTGCGGTCGGCGGCCCACAGCCGCGGCCAGGTCTCGGCGACCTCGTCGGCCACCTCGGGGAAGTGGGCCGCCACCGTCTCGACGAAGTGCCGGGACAGATCGTGCGCCGCGAGTTCGGCGTAGTACTTCGCACCGTGGAAGTCATCAGGACCGATGTGCTCGGCGTTGAGGACGGTCCGGCTGACCAGCCCGCTCACCGTCGAGTTCAAGCAGGCGCTCGGGATGAGGAAGTCGTCGCGGGTCCCGTAGAGCGGCACGCACCGAGCCGGGTCGGCCAGCACGGCGAGGGTGTCGTCCAGCCCGAGCCGGGCCACCGCGTCGGTCAGCACCCGGGTCATCACCCCCTTGCCGGTCCAGCCGTCGACGAACTGGATCACCTTCCGGTCGTGCCGGGAGGTGAGGTAGCGGATCGCGTTCAGGTCCACGCCGCGATCCTTGATCACCGAGATCGCGTAGTGCGGGGTGTCGAGCCCGTGGCGCCAGCCGTACCAGCGCCGCATCAGGATCCCCACCGGGGTACCGGCCCGGGCGATCGAGGCCAGGACCGGCTCGGGCTTGGTGACCCGTACGAGCTCCGCCACGAGGCCGGTGGCGAGCGCGACCCGGCGGGCCGACCGGTCCAGCGCCCGGTGGTAGAGCTCCAGGTAACCGGCGTCGGGTTGGTACTCGACCGGCAGGTCCTCGGAGTAGTGCCGGCCGGCCTGCATGGCCTCCTCACGGTCCTCGGTGGGCCGCTCCAGGGCGACCGCGCTGAGGTCGGTCAGCAGGAAGGTCACGTCCGCCGGATCGTATGAACCCGAGCCGACGGTGCCGGTGAGCGCGGGATCCACCGCGCCGATCCCGCTCACCGGGCATCCCCGGGCGCACCGGTGAGCGGTCCGGCGGCGGGCGGCGCACCGGTCGGTCGAGGGGACGGCCGGTAGGAGGGCTGGTAGGAGGGCAGTGTCAGCACCGTGACCGGAGCGCATCGGCGTAGCTGAGTAAGCATGCCGTGGAGGCCGGTATCCGCACGGGGAGAGCTCCGGTCCGCCCCCGGGGCGACGTCCGGGACAGAGTCGACGACCCGGACAGAGTCGACGACCACCACGATGTCGTCGTACATCCCGGGCCGGACGTTGTAGACGTGGCTGGCCCGGCCCGGGTCGTCCGGCGCGGGAAAGGTGAGGGCGGCGCGGATGGCGTAGCCGTCGACGTCGACGGGGTGGACCGGCGAACGCGTCGTGGACTGGTAGCGGATCTCACCCGGACTCGTCCGGGCCAGCGCGTCCGCTATCCGCATCGGCGTGTACATCAGTTCCTCCGTCCCGAGCACGAGCGTGCGACCCGCGGGCCGGGTCAGCGCGGCCAGTACCGTCGCGGCGACCGGCGGCACGACCTCGTCGAGGCGGTGGCGGTCGGTCGGCGACCAGCGATGACGGCCACCGTCAGGCAGGTCGGACGGCCAGTCGGCCACCAGCCGGCGGACCGGGTGGGCCACCAGCGCCCCCGTCGCCCGCGCCGCGTCCCGACCGCCCGCGCCCCCGGCGAACCGGGCGCGGATCCGCGCGGCCCGGTCCGCGATCTCGGCCGGCACGGTGACGGTGGCCGTGAGCGGGGCGACGACATCCAGCCGGACCCCGAGCTCGCCGGCGAGATCGGCGAACGCGGCCCGGGCCGCGGGCGGACGGGCGTCGAGCAGCGTGGCAACCACGTAGTGCTCGCGCGGGGCGTGGGCCTGCAGGATCCGGATCGTGCCGAGGGCGGTACGCCCGGTCGACAGCTCGTCGTCGACGAGCACGATCGGCGCGCCGCACCGCAGGATCTCGCGGTCCTCGGGCATCAGCCAGTGGTGGGTCGCGTGGGAATGGGACTCCACGAACTCGAGGATCGGCGTGACACCGGGCAGCGGCCGCCGGGTGGTGTGCAGGTAGTGGCTCGCCGGGAGACCGTCGGCGACCGCGTGCCCCAAGGCCGTCGCGGTCTCGCAGTAACCGATCACGATCGGGCCGGTCCGCGGGCCCCCGGGCTGCTCGGCCGACGAACCCTGCACCGGCGGGTCCGCAACCCGCGGGTCCGCAACCCGCTTTCCGGCCTCCTCGAAGCCGGGCAGTGCCCGGACCAGCGCGGCAACCCCGGCCCCGGCCGCGAGCGCCTCGGCCGGTGCCACCGGCAGATGCTTGCCGAGCACCCGGCTGACCAACAGGTGCGCCCGGCGTGGGTTGCGGCGCAGGGCGAGTCCCACCAGGGCGTGCAACCCCTGGCCCGCCACGTCCGCGGTGACCTGGACATCAAGGCCCAGCTCGGTCCACAGCCACATCCCCGCGGGGGCGGCCGCTGGGCCGCGGGCGGGCGCGGGCGCGGGCGGGTGAGGGATGGGCGCGCCGGTGGGGGCGTCCGTCCCCGCCGTCGCCGTCATCGGGCATTCCACTGGTCGAAACGACCGTGCGTCGCCGCCAGCACCTCGACGAAGGTGTCGCCCTCGCGCAGGACACCGAACGCGCGCGCCCGGCGGATCACCACCTCGGCCCAGGCCCGGTGCGGACGCAGCTCGTTCATCTTGTTCGCGTAGCTGCTCGGCCGTACCCCGCCGGCATCCCCGTCAAGGACGGTCTCGGCATCGGTGTACTCCTCCTGGGTGACGACGTGCAGCGCGTGCACGGCGGGCACGTGGCTGGGGTGGATCACCGTCTTGCCGATCAGGCCGTTGGCCTTGTCCAGAACAACCTCCCGGATCAGCCGGTCGAGGTCCGCGGAGACCAGTTCGCTGCGCATCCGGATCGCTTCCTCCCCGCCGTCGACGCGGTCCGCCTGCGCGAACGGGGTCACCCGCAGCGAGCTGACGAAGAGCCGTTCCGGCTGGGCGAAGTACTCCCACACCGGTCCGGTCACGACGTGGTCACCGCCCCGCGCGCAGATGTTCACGATGTCGGCGATGCAGTCCCGGACGACGGCGATGTCGTAGATCGTCAGGTCGCGGTCACGGCGCAGCCCGAACAGCCCGCACAGGTCCGTCGCACCGAGCCGGATCGCCAGCACCTGGTCGGCGTGCTTGTCGACCAGCCGCCGGACCGCCGACAACGCCTCCACCCGGGTCTCCCGGTTGATGACCTGCGGGCTCTCCAGCACCGGCATAGTCCACAGCGGACGACCAACCGTCTCGGAGGCCCGCAGCACCGCCTCCATCGCCGCCTCGCCACCCTCCTCGGCGAACTTGGGCAGCACGAACCCGGCGAGACACCCGACTCCGGCCGGCCCGAGCCGGTCGACAAGATCCGGGATCTGCCCGACCGCGCGGACCCGGACGAACAGCAGCGGCATCGCGCCCGCGGCCCAGGGGGGCTCCGCCGCGAGCGCGCGCAACGCGGCGACGACGTTGGCCTCGGCTGCGGCCACCTCGGTGTCGGCGATGGAGTCCTCCAGACAGAGAACCATCGAGGTCACCCCCGCCGCGGTCTGTCTGCACACGTCCGATGCCAACCGGGGGCGCGTCCCCGGGGCGTAGAGGGTCGCGCCGAGCGCGGTGGCCAGCAGATGACGATCATCATTCACGGTGATGTCCTCCGGCGGCCGGAGGAACAGCGCGTCAACCGTCTCGGGGCCTAGAAAGGCGAAGTGGCGCAAGCAGCGTTCTCCTCGTCGAAGGCAGGGGCGTCGTTCGACGAGCATCCCGAAACGGTGCGCGCCGACCGAAGCCGGCAAGATCGTGAAACGTTGCCTCTCGGTGACGGTACCTGGCGAAAGGCATCCGACGACAGCCCGCGGGAACTGACAGCCAGCCGACACACGGCGGCCATCTCGGCGCCATCTACGGGGCGCCGATCTGCGGCGCAGCGTCCGCGAGCGGCCAGCCACCAGCCGGCAGCGGGCGGCAGCGGGCGGCGCCCGCCGGCCTGATCGGGAACGGGTGGTCCGGGAACGGATGACCCGGGAACGGGTGGTGGGCCGCGGAAGGCTGTGTCGCCCGCGGCCCACCACTCCCGGCCGACCCTCGATCGACCCCCACTAATGCGACTAACTGGCGCCGGATCCGAAGAGCTTCTTGTACATGGCGGCCGCCTTCGGGTTCTGACCGCCGTTCGTGATGGTCGAGCAGACGTTTCCGGGAGTGGGGTCGCTGAAGTAGGCGTCGTATCCCATCACGTCGCTGGCCGCCTTGAAGGTGTCGAACATCTTCTGGATGTAGAAGGGATTGTCGCCACCGCCGTCACCGCTGCAGGAGGCCACCCCCCATTCCCCGACGCCGACCTTCTTCCCGTGTTCCCGGGCGAACCTGATCACGTAGCACAGGCCGTTGACGTCCTCGCACTGCTTGTTCCACGTCGCCTCGTCCTTCGACGGGGGGAAGTGGTCGTAGGCGTCGATGCCGACATAGTCCACGTACTCGTCGCCGGGGTAGGCGCCCCAGGGACTGTTGCCGCTGGGTACCGGGGAGGCGTGCGCGTTGAAGGTCCAGTCGATCTTGACTTCGGAGTCGGTGGACCGGATGGCGGTCGCGATTTTCCGGAAACAGTCCCGGAACACCGTCGGGTCGGCGTCCGTATGCCAGTACATGAACGTTCCGTTGAACTCCCAGCCGATCCGGATGATGGAGTCCGCCCGGCCGTGCGCCACGAGGAAGCTGCCGAGCTTCTTCCATTCGGAGTCGTACTCGCCTCGGGCACAGGCGGCGTTGTCGCCCTGGCCCTTGGGGAATGTCGGCTGGCTGATCAGCAGCTTGCCCTGGAAACCCTTGAAGAGATCCACCGGCCAGGCCGGCTCCACCAGCCCGCCCCAACCCTGGTCGCGGCTCGTGTAGACGTGGACGATGTCGTTCGGCCGGCCGCGCCAGTCACCGAACTCGACGAGCTGCGCGAGCTGATGCGACTGGAACCCCGACAGCCACGGCAGGCCCGACCTCGTCCCACCGGCGCCGGTGCCCGTCGATCCCGTACCGGGGGTCGGTCTCGACCCGGACGGGGTCGCGGTCGGCGTTGCGGTCGGCGTTGCGGTTCTCCTGGTGGGGGCGGTCGAGCTGGCGCTCGCGGACGGCGCGGGGGACGGCGACGCGGACGCCGAACCGGCGGCGGACGGGGACGGCGCGGGCGAGACGGCCGGGCTCGGCGAGGTGCCCGCGGACGTGTCCTGCTGCCTGGGAGACGGCGATGTCGAGGGCGCCGTCTTCACCACCGGTTCATCGGGAAGAGCCGGAGCGGCCTGGAACGCCCGGGCGGCCGCCTCCGGTCCGGTCACATCAAGAGCGTCGGTCGCCGTGGCCGTGCCCTGGGTGGCCTTGACGTTGACGGTTCCCGCGAAGTCCGCCGGCACCCGGAAGCCGAGGATGAAACGGCCGTCGGCGTCCGCCCGGGTGAGCGCGCTGCCGCCCAGCTTGGCCGTCTCCGCCACGACGGTGACATCATCACCCGCGGTAAAACTGCGGCCACCGACGAGCACGATGTCCTGGTCGAAAAGGACGAGGGTGATCCGGCTGCGCGCCTGCGGGCTCAGCGTGGTGAGTGGAACGCCCTGCGCGCGGCCACTGCCCGCGTCGCCCCCCGCCCGGCTGGATCCGCTCGTCGCGGATGGCGACACGGCCGGAGTCGGCGACGGTGACTTTCCCGCGGCGCGGGCCAGCGGGGTGACCGCCTGGAGGAGACCCACCACGAACACGGCTATCAGGCCGATCCGGGCTCCGGTCCGGACCCGGCGCTGGGTGTGGATCCGGCCGCTGCGGGGTCGTCGATGGGCTGAGGGAATCGGCTGGCCGACCGGAGGGGCGGGTCGGCCGCGGATGATCGAGGCCATGCTCGCGCGCTGCCTTTCGGTGTTGGCGTGACATGCTCCCGTCGGATCACCCGGCGCGCGACGGCGGAGCATGGCCGGACCACGACCCACGATGGGGCGTCCCCTCCGAGCGGACCGCTCGCACGGCAACCGCTCAGCGCTCCACCGGACTCGACCCGTGCCTCACCAGGCGAGTCGACCGGGCACCGTCAGGTGCCCGTCCGTGAACCCAACCGTCTCCGACCTCGCAGCCGGAACGATTCGACAGGTGCTCCACCCAGGTAACCGATACACACCTGGGCGGTACTGGGACTAGGAGTGATGAGGCCAATCGTAAACGGCGCATCCCAGCCAAGGAACAGCACCCTCATGAATACTTTCCGTAGTAGCGCATATGTTGTAGATCTGGTGCCACAAAACCCGAGGTAACCGCCATAAATCAACGGAAGAACAAGAGTAAGTATTCGGCGATGGCGTGGAGGGGCTGGTTCCGCCGTGTGGCGGTGTCGTGGCTGTGGCGGGAGTCGGGCGGAGTGTCCGCGGGNTGCTGGTGGGGGGTTGTGGGCTCTTCGTGATACGTCGGGTGTAGTTCCTGATACCGAGGACGCTGGTGATGTGTCCTGGGTGGTGTGTCTGTTCTGTCTGTCACCGATGATGTCACCGA